>NZ_JBEXFQ010000016.1:0-179004 GCF_040606855.1 Nocardia sp. NPDC005366 | reverse complement strand
GTCTGGATCAACGAACCGCCAGCCACCCTCCGAACCGACCACCCGCCACAAACCCCCTACGCAGCCTGATGTCTCATCCGGATTGACAGCTTCCGGAGCGCTTTGTCGGCCGCAAGGCGTTCGGCGATACGCTGCGGCGGCCGGAGATCTGGCCACGCGGCCGACGTGGTCGCCGACTCAGATGTTGGTGTTCGTGTTCAGCCCAGTCCGGCAACTGGTATTTGCGCGCCGTTCACGGCCGACGAGCTCTCGGCAACGAGGAACGAAATCGTTTCGGCGATCTGTACCGGGTCAACCCAACCCGATCGATCGGCAGCCGGTTGGCGTTCTCGATTTGCGGCTGTGTCGATGACGGATGGGAGCACCGTGTTCACGCGGATCCCTTCCGATTTGTACTCGGTGGCCAGCGCTCCGAGGAACGCGGCCACGGCCGCTTTCGATGTGATGTACGCGGCCGCACCCGGAAACGGTGACAAAGCGGCCTTCGCCGAGACGCCAACAATGGCGCCGCCACCTGATGCGATCAGCTCCGGAACGGCGGCGTGTGTGAGGTGACAAAGAGGCCGCAGGTTCAGACCGAGGAGACGATCGAATTCCTCCGGGGACGTTTCAGCCACTCGACCAGTCATGGCGAAGCCCCCCACCAGATTGACAACGGCGCGGAGCGGGGCGGCGTGTTCGGCCACGGCCTTTTTCACGACATCCCGCACATCCGAGATCTCGGACAAATCAGCCCGTATCGGTACGAGCGAGTCATCGGTCGGGTGACCGGGACAACTCGTGTTCGACGATCCAGGGCACCACGACGCGCCAACCGTCATCGAGTAGCTTTCGGGTGACCGCGGAACCCAGCCCCCGGTTCCCCCGGAGACGATGACTGTTCTGTCAAACTCCTATCCGGGTGTTGTTCTCCGTGCTGGGGAGGCGTGCCCCGCTTCCGATCGGGCTTCCGGTCACAACGGATCCAATGATGACCGGGGTCCTCGGGGCGGCAGGTCAGCTGGCGGTCCAGCGCGGTGACCTCTTCTCAGCGAAAGCGGTCGCCCGCTCGATCGCGTCCGCGCTTGAGAGCACGACTCCCCGCTTCACGCGCGTTGCATTCCCACATCCGGTCCTCGGCGACTATTCGTGCGTTCACGATGCCTGCGGCGACGCGCTTTGTCGCCTGCACCGCGAGCGGTGCATTGGCGGCGATCTGCTCGGCCAAAGCCTGCGCCTCGGACAGTACGTCGGATGCCGGATCGACCCGATTGATCAGTCCCAGCTGCAGTGCACGATCGGCCGAGATTGCTTCACCGGTGAGCAGCAATTCCATGGCAACCGCCCGCGGAATGCGGTCGGCCAAGCGGAACGCGCCGCCGGCGGCCGCCATCAAGCCGCGTTTGACCTCGGGCAGCCCAAAGAGAGCTGAATCCGCTGCGACGACCAGGTCCGAGGCCAAGGCAAGTTCCGTGCCTCCGCCGAGCGCGGTTCCGTTGACCGCGCAGATCGTCGGGGTGGCGACCGGATGTCCCACCCAGCCGGCGAAGCCCCATTCCTCACGACCTGCGGGCACGATGTCCTCACCCCGTGCGATTGCCTTCAGATCCGCACCTGCACAGAAGGACTTGCCTCCTGCACCGGTGAGTACGATCGCCCGGATCCCCGGGTTCTCGTCCGCCTGAGTCAGCGCGTTTCCGACGCCGAGACAGACGTCGCGATTGACCGCGTTGCGCGCCTCCGGCCGGTTGATGGTGATGGTCATGACGTAACCGGCGACTTCGATGAGGACGGCGTCGTTGGATATGGGGTCTCCGTAAGCTGTTAGGCGGCCCAGGAGGGCCGGATGTGGCTTGCCTGTAGTGGCTTCCAAGGAGTGGCCGTCCGACCCTCTGGGGCGCCCTGGCTGCTGATTGAGATATGCGCGCGATATGCGGTCGCTGATTACGGAGACGACAGCGGGGTGCTCCTCGGACCGAACGTGTGCCGTGACGAGCGAGGAGTGCTGAGTGGGAATTACGCGGGCCCGCGCATGGGCCGGTGTCGATGCCGGTAAGGGCCATCACTGGGCGGCGGTCGTCGATGACACCGGAGCCACGTTGTGGTCGAAGAAGATCGACAATGACGAGACCGCGATCCTGACCGCGTTGGGTGAGATCCTGGCCCTGGCCGAGGAGGTCTGCTTCGCCGTCGATATCTCCGGCACCTCGTCGGCGTTGCTGCTGGCCCTGCTTGCCGCGCACGGGCTCTCGGCGGTGTATGTGCCCGGACGCACCGTCAACCGCATGTCGGGTGCCTACCGAGGTGAAGCCAAGACCGGCGCCAAGGATGCTTACGTCATCGCCGAAACCTCCAGGCAAAGAGCCGATTTCACGACGATCGACGTGCCCGCGCAGTTGGTGGCCGACCTCGCCTTGCTGACCGCGCACCGCACCGCACCGCACCTATCTGGTCGCGGACCGGGTCCGCATGATCAATCGCCTGGGTGATGTGCTGACCGGGGTGTTCCCCGCGTTGAAACGGGCTTTCGACTACAGCGCTCACAAGGGGGCGTTGATCTTGCTGACCGGCTATCAAACCCCGGCCGCGATCCGTCGCCGTGGGCATACCCGGTTGACGGTGTGGCTGGCCAAACGCCAGGTGCGGTCGGCGAAGACGTTCGCGGCCACCGCGATCGCGGCCGCGGACGCTCAGCAGACCACCCTGCCCGGCGAGAGCGTTGCCGCGCAGATCGTGGCCGAGCTCGCGCCGCGGGCGATCCTGGACCTCGACGACCGGATCAAACGCCTCCAGACCCAGATCCGCGATACCTTTCGCGCGCACCCGCAGGCCGAGATCATCGAGTCCTTGCCCGGGACCGGTCCAATCCTGGGCGCAGAACTGGTTGTCGCCGCAGGCGATCTGAGGGCTTACGCCGATGCTGGGCACCGGGCATCGGCGGCGGGTCTGGTACCGGTCCCGCGTGATTCGGGTCGCCGGACCGGTAACCTGCACCGTCCGAAACGGTACAGCCGCCGGTTGCGTCGGGTGTTCTACCTGTCGGCCCAGACCAGCATCATCCGAGACGGGCCGAACCGGGACTTCGGGACCCACACCGAGGTCACCGGTCCGCAGCCGGCCGCCTGGGGCGATCGCCCTCAACGTGTCCGCCGGTCGGTTCCAGTATCCGAGCATCGGACGGTACGAGTCGGCGAAAGGGCCCTCCGTGGTCGGCCCGATCACGATCTCGCCCACGATGCCATCCGATACTGGCGCTCCATCCCCGTCGACCACCGCGACACGGATGTGAGCCAGCGGGTAACCGACACTGCCCTCCGGAGCGGAGACTCGGTCCTCCTGCGAGACCACCGTCGGGGCCTCCGTCAGGCCGTACCCAGCCACCAATCTGCAGCCGTACCGTGCCCGGAATCGGGTGGCGAGACCCGGGGGCGTCCCCGAGCCGCCGATCCCCAGTTCCTTGACATCCGAGAGTTCGTCACCTCCGGTCTCGGCCCGATGGACCGGGTCGTAGGCGATGGTCGGCAGCACGATCACCCGCTGCACCCGGTGTCGCGCGATTCCCTGTATCAGGCCTTCCACATCGATCCTGGGCAACGCCACACACGCCGCGCCGCATGCGAAAACGGCCACCGGACCGAGGATCTGGAGGTTCAAAATGGTCAGCGGCAGTGCCACTCCCTGCCGGGAACCCGGCTCCATCGCTTCTTCCAACAGAAACCGGGCCGCCGGCAACATCATGTTGTGCTGACTGTGCACCCGCCCTTCGGCCTGCCGGTGGTCCCGCTGGTGTAGGAGATGGCAGCCGGAGCATGAGGGTCGACAGCCGCACGAATGGCTGTCCTGAGCGGTTGGGCGGCAACCGAGCGAGCGAACTCCTCGTCGACGGCGATGATCTGGCAGTCGGACTCCGGCAACGATCGCAGGATCGGTGAGCCCGGAAGGACGAGGGCAACGGCCGCACCCGAATCGCCCAACTTGAAGTGCTGTTCCGAGACTCCGAGTTTGGGATTGATGCCCACCCAGATCGCACCGAGACGCATACACGCGAGAAACCCCACCACGATGTCGACGCCGTTGAGGAGCGCCATGGCCACACGGCTCCCGGTCTGGACCCCCACACCGAGCAACTCTGATGCGAAGCGATCGACGCCGCGCGTCCAGGGCGGCGTATCCCAGCGACTCTTCGTCATCACACCGGGCTTCCCGATCCGGGGTGTCGCGCACCCACCGGTCGAGCACCGCGGCCACCGTGGCGGGTCCGGCTGGCGGAGGTGACGGATTCCAGCGAAACAGCCCGCGGTGGTCGACGGCCCCGCCCACGATCGAATCCACTACCGTGCGCCTGCGCCTGCGCCTGCGCCTGCGCCTGCGCCTGCGCCGGCCCGCTCGCCGTCGGCGAGCAATCGCACGACACCCGGCCGATCGAGCTTTTCGTTCTCCGTCCTCGGAAGCTCATCGACCCGAATGATCTTGCGTGGGATCTCATAGGCTGCGAGATCCGCTCGAAGTGGGTTGCGTAGCTCTGCCAGGGGTGGCAAGGGGCCGTCGGACACCGCCACTGCCACCGGGATCTCGCCCAGACGCTCGTCGATCTGTCCGGCCACGGCGCTGTCGATGACACCGGGGAGCTTGTTGATCGCCGCCTCGACCACCGCCGGGTAGACGTTGAACCCACCGCACAGGATCATCTCGCGCACCCGGCCGAGTACGTACACGAATCCGTCCTCGTCCACCTTGCCCAGATCCCAGGTGTGCAGCCAGCCCTGCGGTCCCGGCGACTTCGGTCGGCCGTCCTCGCCGATGTAGCCCGCCATCGAACCGCCACCGCGAGCCACGATCTCGCCTGGCTGTCCGACCGGAACCTCGACGCCGTCGGCATCTTCGATGCGCACCTCGACGCCCGGGGCCACCCGGCCCACCGTGCCGTCCGGTCGCAAACTCTTGCGCACATCTTCGATCCGCTCGAATGCGACGGCACCGGCGAACTCGGTCTGCCCGTAGTTTCGCAGGACCGGTATGCCGTAGCGCTCTTCGAACTCCTCGCGGGTCGCATCCGGGATCGGCGCGGTACCGACGGTCACCGACTTGACTTCACCCAGCCCGCGCTTATCCGGCCAGCGGGCAAGGTCGAAGACCATCGCCGGGGTGAGCTTGAGAATCGTCAGGCCGAATTCGTCGACCAGACGCAGCGCGACCCGCGCGTCGAACTTCGGCACGAGCAACACCGGCTTGCCGGTATACCAGCTCATCAGCACGCCCAACACCCCGGCCATGTGTGCCATCGGGGTGAACATCGGCGACGGCCCCCGCGCGGGGTCGGTGGGCATTCGCCCTTCCTTCGGCAGTCGGCTTCCGAGAGCCACACCCTCGAGGGACCGACCCAGACCATCGACGGTCAGTACCGTGCCCTTAGGACGACCGGTGGTGCCAGAGGTGAACACACGACGAGAATTTCGTCTGGCTCGGCCGGTGAGTCGCCCGGGGCCAACTCGGCAGCGATGTCGTCGCGTCCGAGAACTGCGTCCGAACACGACTCCACAACCCGGCGCTGGGCCTCGGCGGCAGGAAGTAGCGCACCAAGGAGCACCGCTGACGCCCCCGATTGCCAGACCGCACAGATGCGGGCGACGTTGTCGTTGTCGTTGGCGCAATGCACCGCGACTCTGCGCGCTCCCGCCGGGATCCGATCGCACCAGGAGTTCACCCGTGCGGCGAGCCCGCCGAAGGTCAGACGTTCGCCGTCGAGTTCGGCGGTGGCTTCTGCTCCCGGCGCCACTGCGGCGATGCGAGCGACGAGGTCTCGGATCGTGCCGGATTCCGTCATTGCTTCCCTGACTTCTCGATTGATGGGTGTGTGAGTCGCCGATCGCAGAACGTTCAGCGCGGCATGGCCGGGTCTCGGGGCATCCCGAGGACCTGTTCGGCGATGGTGTTGCGCTGGATCTCCGAGGTCCCGGCGCCGATTGTCGAGGCCCGTGTCCGGAAGAAGCCCCACGTCCAGCGACCACGTTGGACCGCGTCAGGATCCTTCGGTCCCAGCACCCCAGCACCCCAGCACCCCGGCATCACCGAGTAACTCGACGGCGAACTCATGGAGTTCCTGTTCGAACAGCGAGTTGTAGAGACGCGCGGTCGACGAGGACGGACCCGGCTCGCCGTTGGCGAGGATGCCGGAGATCGTCCGCATACCCGTGTAGCGCATGATTCTGACCTGGCTTTCGAAGCCCGCCAGCTTGTCTCGCACCACGGCGTCTTCAGTGGCACCCAACTCGTGGGCCAGCGACACCAACTCGTCGACTACCCGTCGATAGGTCGCCGCTTGATTCATCGAGCCGGCCGCGCGTTCGTGCCCGAGGCTCGTGCGAACCAGCTTCCAGCCATCGTTTTCATCACCAACCCGGTTGGCGATCGGAACTCGAACGTCGTCGAAGTAGATCTCGGCAAAATCCGAGGCGCCGGTCAAATCCCGTAACGACCGCACGGTGACCCCGGGGGCGTGCGCATCGATCAGGAGGTAACTGATACCGCGTTGCCTCGAATCGGACGTACCGGTCCGGACCAGAGTGAACAGAATGTCCGCTATCTCGGCGCGTGTATTCCACAGCTTTTGACCGTTGACCACGTAGACCGCATCGGCACCATCACCCTTTCGAATCGCGGTGGTGCGCAACGCGGGCAGATCGGAGCCGGCTTCCGGTTCGGAATAGGCCTGGGCCCAGACCTCGTCACCACGAAGCATCGGGCGCAGATAGCGTGCTCTCTGCTCGGGGGTGCCGTACTTGATCATCGTCGGGCCGGCGATCGGCAGTCCGGTCGCCAGCGTCATTGAGGTGCCTTTACCGTCGTGGGACTGTCCATGTCGCGGTTTGCATTCAGAGCCCGCGGTACTCGGATTCACGGCGCTCGCGCAACGACGCGATACCTTCTTTGAAATCCGCGGATCGCGTTGAGATCTTCTCGAAGGTCGACTCGTTCGTCAACGCTTGCGCCAAGTCGACTTCGAGGTGTCGGTCCAGCATGGCGTGTGCGAGTCCCACCGACACCGTGGCCGCGTTCGCGTACTGCTCGATGACCGACTCGAAACTCTCGTCCAACGGTCATCTATATGGGGACGCGCTTCATGGCGACCAAGGAATCCGGCGCCGCACCCGAGTTGAAACAGATGCTGGTCGACTCCTCTTCCACGGACCTGCGGTACACCGGCGACATCGCCGGTGTACCGGCGAACTGGCTGGTGCCGTCGATGCGGATGCTCGGCCTGGACCCGGAGAATCTACCGGCACCCAAGGGCCCGATGCGCCACGATCATCTACCGGAACACGTGAAGCCGTGGAAGACTTTCTGGAGCGCCGGCCAGGGCGTCGACCTCGTCGACGATGTGCCCACCGTCGCCGAGCTGGTCCGACGTCTGCGCCAGGAGTACGTGGATGCGTGCGTAACTCAGGACATGGCCGACGCTGCGCGGCTCGTGGAGCAGGTCTCGGATCACCCGGTCCGGTGATTGCGCCGGGCCGCTGACAGCCGGGAGGATCGTCATCCGCGGGCCGGGACCACAGCAGCACCGAGGTCCCGGCCGACAGACTACTGACTGCGGGTCGATCCGCCGGGATACCCGCCGCCGCCGAAGGCTGCGTCCAGCGCGCGATAATCCTTGGCACCCTCGGCCGTACGGGGTAGCACATCGACGAACGCGATGCTCTTCGGCTTCTTGTACGAGGCGATGCGCTCCACACAATGCGCGACGATCTCCCTGCCCGTCACCGCCGCTCCGTCGGCCACTACGACTATCGCCTTCACCGATTGGATGAACTGCGGATCAGGTGTGCCGATGATCGCGGCCTCTTTCACTCCGGGATGCGTCTCGATGCAGGCCTCCACCTCAGCGGGATAAACGTTCTCCACACCGGTCTTGATCATCTGGGTCTTGGGCCCGATGAACGCGACGACCCCGGTGGATTCCCGGCGACCGAGATCGTTCGTGCGCCAGCCGCCGGAGCGGGTTCGCTGCGCGTTGAGCTCCGGACGGTTCCAATAGCCCGCGTGCACCAGCGGTCCCGAGAACTCGATCTCGCCGGTCTCTCCGTCGGCGACCTCGTTGCCGTCTTCGTCGAGGATTCGCACGCGCGTCCAGGGCGACGGGCGGCCTGCCGTCGAGACCGAAGGGTCACCACCGTACACCGCGTAGACGTCCAGTCCGTTCACCTCGGTCTGCCCGTATCCCCCGAAGCCGAGACGACCGAACGGCGACGTGTCCGTCTGCACCATATCCGCCCATCCAGGCATCGGGATGGGTGACCGGAAGGACGAGAGATCGTATTCTCCGTCAGCATTCAGCTCGACGATCTTGCTGATCGTAGGCGGTAGCACCATGCCCGCAGTGCACCGCTCCGACGCGATCAACTCCATCACGTCCTGCGGGTCCGCGCGCCTGGTGAAGACATTCTTGCCGCCGATCAGAAAGGTTGCAACGGTGTACATCGCCGTGCCGATGTGGAACAACGGCCCGTTGTTCAGGTATGCGTACCCCGCCCACATGTCGGCCAGCCGGAGAAGGTTCGCGCTCTGCGTGGTGAGGCTCAGGTTAGTGAGCATCGAACCGTTGGGGCGTCCACCGAATGCCGCCGTGTAGATGACCAGCACCGCGGCGGAGGAATCACCCGGCACATCCGGGCGGTTCGGCGACCCGGCACCGAGGAAGGACTCGTAGTCGATGCCCTCGCCTACGGTATCCTCACTGATCCATGCTCCTTTGTGCTTCGCGAGACCGCGTGCCTCGGCGATGACATCGCCGAGGGCTTCCGATTGCCAGACGACGACGGCCGGGGCCAGATCGTCGATCACGAAGGCGATCTCGGCGGCCGACTGACGCCAGTTCACCGGGCAGACCATCGCATTGAGTTTGGCGCACGCGATCAGTAGTTCCAGTACCCGATGACAATTCTGGCCCAGCCAGAGGACCCGCTCGCCGGGACCGACGCCGGCCGCCGACAGGCTCGAGGCCAGGCGATCGGTGCGGTCGTCCAGCTCGCGATAGGTGTACCGCACACCGCGGCAGACGAGTGAGGTGTCGTCGGCGAAGGTATGCCGATGTTGGCGAGCGACGTCGCCCAATGTCAGTGAATGCATGACGTTCTCTCCGGTCAACTGCGAATGAGTAAGGCGCCCATGGGATTATTAAGTATCCTAATAGGCCGGTAGGTGCTTGTTCATTGCCACTTCCACACCGGCGCGCGCTTCTCCAGGAAAGCAGCCCGCGCCTCCGCGGAATCGTCGAACTTGCGCAGGCGCGCCGTGTAGTCCTGCTCGATCCGATACGCCTCATGGGCCGGCAACGACTCCGTTCGATCGAGCGACTCCTTCGCAAGCCGTACCGCCAGCGGACTCTTCGATGCGATCTCCTGCGCCACGTCGCGCGCAACGGAATAGAGACGCTCGTGCGGAACCACTTGCGCGATCCCCTCGTATTCCGCCATCTCCGCGGCCGGAACGAGCCGTCCGGTGAGATACAGTTCGCGGGTTCGCATCGGCCCGACCATCCGTCGCAGGTGCGCACTGGCGCCGAGGAGTCCGACGTTGATCTCGGTCGCGCCGAAGCGCGCGCGGTCGCCGGCGATCACGATGTCGCTGACCGCCACCAGGCACAATCCGCCGCCGATGGCGGCGCCCTGCACGGCGGTTACGACGGGGACCGTGCAGTGCGCGAGGCCTTCTATCGCTCGCCTTGCCACCGCCCGGATCGGCCATGGACGAGAGGTCACTCTCCTCGGCCGTCGGGTCGTCCATCTCTTTGAGGTCGGCGCCGGCGATAAAGGCACCGTCACCCCCGGTCGTGAACAGCGCTGCGGCCACACGACGAGTGGCCAGCGGCTCGAAGGCCTCGGCTATCTCGGCGAGAGCCTGCCGGGTGAGTGCGTTGACCGGCGGCCGGCTGAAGTGCACCTCCGCGACCGACCCGTCGACGGTGATCTCGACGAACTCCATATGCCACCTTCCTGACCTGTATGACCCACGACGGCGCGGCGGCGACGGATGGCACCACGGCACGATTGCCGCACCCAGCTCCTCGGTGTTCGCGGAAAACCGACCAAAGCGACATCGCATGGCCCTTTATTGAGTACACTCTATCTCACCATCAGGAGTGAGCGGAGGCACACTTGCAATGAAACAGGATGACCGTTACTTCGAACCCGACATCGAACTGATGTCCCGAACGGAGATCGACGCACTTCAGGAGGAGAAACTCCTCGAACTCGTTCCCTACGCGTACGAGCGTTCGGCGCTCTACAAAAAGGTGTGGGACGAGGCGGGGGTGCACCCGCGCGACATCAAGACCACACAGGATTTCCGCGAGCGTATTCCCTATATCACCAAGGACGACATCCGCGACTTCCGGGATGCGACCGGCGACCCCTTCGGTGGGCTGCTCTGCGTCGACGCGACCGAGCTCGACAGCATCTCATCGAGTTCCGGGACCACCGGGGACGCCACGTTCTTCGCCGAACAAGGGAAGTGGCGTCCTCTGACCACCAGCTTCATCCGTGACATGTGGGAACATGGTCTGCGCCCGGGAGACAACGTCCTTGCTGCGCCGATGACCTTCCGAGGCTACGGCCAGGACGACATGAGGCAGCTCGGCTGCGTCAGTGTGTGCGTGGACACGGCGCCCGGCGCGGACTGGACTCCGGTGTTGGAGGCCATCGGCGAGTACGACGTCCGTTACATCCAGTTGCTGGGACCGGCCATGGCCGCGCTGGAGCGCGCAGCGGAGAAACTCGATATGCGTCAGGCGCTCGACCCGGTCAAGTTCGTCAGCTTCGCCGGAGAGCCGCTGGGTTCCCGACTCCAGAACCGGGTCCGCAACGACTGGGATACCAGGTTGACCTTGTGGACCAGCGCCGGAGACACCGGCACCGCGTGGGAGTGCCAGGAACACGACGGTTACCACCTGTGGGAGGACACCGTCTTCCCTGAGGTCCTCGATCCGGCGGATCGGACACCTGCGCCGGAGGGTCACGTTGGCGAGTTGGTGGTGACCGACATCGACAACCGCACCGCTCCTCTGATCCACTATCGGGCCGAGGATCTGGTCCGATACTCGACCGGCGTTTGTGGCTGTGGCCGGTCCCATCGCCGGATCTGGCCGCTGGGACGAGAAGGTGACCTGACCGTCGTCAGCGGCAAGGGTGTCATGCCGCTCGAGATCTGGTCGGCCATCGAGAAGCTCGACGAGACGAGGTCGGCACTCTTCCAGATAATCCGGCCGCAGCGCGAACTGGACGAGTTGCGGATTCGGGTGGGGTACGCGCCGGAGCGCACCACCGACCTGACCGATCTGCACGATCGCCTCAGCACCGAGATCAGCTCGGCGACCGGAGTTACGCCCAAGCTCGAGCTCGTCGAAGAACAGGCCATCATCAGCCGCGCCTCGTCGGCGGCGAAGATCCCGAGGATTGTGAAAGCATGACCCGAGAAACAACCACCGCGCGCGCCGGTCTCATCGAGAAGGACTGGCCGAGTATTATCGCCCGCTTCGGTGCCGGTGACCAGACCGTCAGCTATCCGGTCTCCGAGGCCGACATGGCAGCCGACGCCCGGTTCTGGTCGGAGGTGCTGTCCGGGTACGGCGTGGGGCCCGGCTCACGGGTCCTGGTCTGCTCCTCCGGCATGGAGATCGGATGGACCATCCCGGTGCGCGACGCGATCGGCCACCTCAACGGTGTGGTGTGCCCGGTTGAGGCGTGGGGCTGGGACGCACGACGTTTCGAGCTCTTCTGCCGACGTCTGACCCCCGATGTCCTACTCGGTGCGAACCGCGCCAACATCGACGGCATGGCCGGAATCGTCGAGCCGTCCGAGGGGCTGTCCGCGGTCGAGCACCTCCTGGTACATCCCGACGCCGTGGACCCGCTGCTAGATGCGGGCATCTCCCGGCCGGGCATCGTGGTCTGGCTAGGACCGGCCGCAGGAGTGAGTCTCGCAGACGGCAGTGGCATCGGATTCGACGAGAGTCAATGGACAATCGATGACGAGGACGGCGAGCTGGTCGTATCGAGCAAAGGGAATCGTGCAGCCGATTTCGATCGACAGCGGACAGGGGTGGCCGGTCACGTCGAGACCACCGCAGCCGGCCCGAGGATCGTGCTCGACGAGCTGGGCTGAGAGTTCGCTGAGCAACAGTGCGGCCAGTGCGGCCCGCGGGATTTCGGCGGGCCGCAGAGCCATCTGAGGGGCGGGCCGTCGCGGAGTGGCTCGTGTGCCCGGTCCTCTGACGGCCGCATCGCCTACGGGTGTGACGGCCGATCGCTCGCGGCCACCCGCCGGTTCAGCAGCTCCAGCCTCGACCGGATCCGGCGCTCGAGAAAATCACGCAGCACTTCCTCGAAAACAGCATTGTCGTCACCGGCGACCATGTGATGGGCGCCGACCACGGTCGCGTACTCCGCGTGTGGCACCAACCGCAGGAAGTGAATCGCATCCTCCTCGCTCAACACGTCGGATTCGCCACCTCGGACCAACATCGTTGGGATACGGAGACCCGACGACGCTGCGCCTAGCGCCACCGGATCGATAAGACGGTTGCGCTGGACGGGTTGATCAGACGGCTCGGCGAGGAACGCGGGGTCCCAGTGCCAGTACCACCGACCATCCCGCTGTCGGAGGTTCTTCTCCAATCCGGAGTGCGTCGCCGGTCGTGGCCGGTGTGGTAGATACGCGGCAATCGCGTCGGCGGCTTCATCGAGACTGGCGAAGCCATCACGCGCGTTCGCGGACATGAAATCCCGGATTCGTCCGGTTCCCGCCGGCTGAAGAAACGGGGATACGTCGACCAGAACAAGCCCGAGAGCCATGTCGCTTCGGCGTCCGAGGGCAGCCAGCGATGAGTTGCCGCCCAGCGAGGCACCGACCAACACCGGTGGGGCCCCGACGTAGTCGACGATTCGGCACACATCGTCGGCGAAATCTTCGAGTCCGTAGGCCTGATCTGGAGACCATTCGCTGTCGCCGTGTCCACGCAGATCCACCGCGTACGTCGACCATCCTCGAGTGGACAGGTCTTCGGCGGTTCGGCGCCACGAATGGCGGGTCTGACCACCGCCGTGCAGCAGGACAACCGGCGGATCGGAAGCGTCACCGTACCGGTCCGCGATCAGCTGAACGTCGCCGGACTCGATCCTGACCGTCGTTGGTTCTGTCATCACTTCTCTCTTCGTGCGAGTAGGTCTGTCGATCGTTCCCAGAGTTCGTCCGCAGCGTCCGGCGCCACCGCGTAGTCACGCACGCCCGTTGTCGCCTCAGGTCCCGTCACCGCGGCAACAGCGCAGTTCTCCAGGTAGCTTCCGCCCCGCTCGGCAAGTTCCGGATTGGTCGCCGCCCACACCGATGTCGCCGCCCCCTGCTCGGGGGTGTACTCGCTCATCGCGGCGGCCGAGCCGCCGGCACGCATCGCGGATAGTGTCTTGTCGTCGAGGTGCCGGGACAGGCCGGTAGCGGGTACGGCTCCCGGGTGCACGGCAAACGCGTGAACGCCTCGAGAGGCCCATCGCCGGTCGATTGCCACCGCGCACAGTACATTCGCGGTCTTGGAGGCGCTGTACTGACGAAACCGCCGATAGGGCGTGGTACCGGTTGCGAGCGAGAGCAGGTCGACATCGCCGTGCCGGTGACCGACGGAGCTCAAGATCACTACCCGGGCTCCCGCCCGTGCGGTCAACAGCTGCTCCAGTGCAGTGATCAGCGCAAAGTGCCCGAAATGATTGACGCCGATGTGAGTTTCGAAACCGTCGGCAGTCCGCCCCTCGGGAACGCCCATCACTCCAGCGTTGGCGATGAGCACGTCCAGTGGAGCGCCGTCGCAGATCAGCCGATCGGCGGCCCGGAGCACATCGCCGATCGATCCCAGATCCATTCCGATCCCGGTCACCACTGCGTTCGGGATCTCGCGGGACAACCGTCGTCCAAGATTGTCCGCGGCCTGCTGCGTGCGAGCCGTGACCACGGTCTCCGCCCCCGCCTTCAGCAAAGACCGTGCGGTCTCGTAGCCGATCCCGCCGGCTGCGCCGGTCACCAGCGCGCGATGACCCGCCAAGTCGGTCCCGGCCAGAACCTGGTCGGCGGTCGGCGCATTCGCCATCAGCCGACCTCGACCACCCGGAACACCGGCGTCGGCTCGCCACCCCGTTCGATCCAGTCGAGTCGGACCCGCTTGCCGATCGCGATGTCGTCGCGGGCCGCGCCGAGCACCGTCGCGGTATAGCGCAAACCCGGCTGCTCGTCCAATTCAACGACCACGACCGGGTAGGGCGCCGAGTAGTCCACCCCGGGTGCCGGTGGCCCCTGATGTAAGAACATCGTGATGTAGATGACCCCATCGCCCGAAACCTCCGATGCGACCACGTCATCGGACCAGCAATTGGGACACAGACCGCGCGGCGGCTGTGACCAGGTATCGCACGAGCTGCACCGGTTCAGCAGGAGTCGGCGGGTCAGCCGACCGCGGTAGTACTCCTTGTTGTCATGATCGATCGGCGCATCGGGGAAGGTCTCCAGGATCTCCCGATCAGTGACCTGTGCCATGCCCGGCTCCTTTCACACATTCGCGGAACGAGCGCGCCCGTTCCGCGAATTCTAGTTCAGTACACTCTTTGCGGGAGAGCCTTCCCTCCAAAACCTGCATCCGAGTCCGTCAGGCCGGCGAAGGGTCCTGCACGCCGGCATGCCGCTTGGCAAGCGTGAGGCCTTCCTCCAACGATGCCGCCGTGACCTGCCATTCGTCGCAGACGCACGCGCACACGTACGCGTCGCCGACCGGAATCGCCGACTGGGCGACACACTCCTCACTGGACGCCGCATCGTTCATGAACTCCAGCGGACTGTCGTACATGACATTGTCGTCACTCATGTCCTTGTCTCCTCATGCTGTGCTTCGCGACACGAGTACTCGCCGCTCTCACGCCGCTGTCGGGATCTCCGGCACGGTCGGAAACAGTTCGCGGTACGCACCCACGGTGACTCGCTCGACCACTTTGGGGTCCACGCCGTCGAACAAGTTGTGCAGGGTCTCCTGGGTGTGTCCGTACGTACCCTCCATGTGGGGGTAGTCGCTGCCCCACATGACGTTGTTGTAACCCATGTGCTGCGCGACCGCCACGGCGGACTCGTCGTGCTGGAACGACGCGTAGACCTGCGAGTAGATGATTTCCTTGATGTCCCGCTTCAGCTTGGGCCGCACTGCCATGTGGTGCTGCCGATATCCCTCGATCATCCGGTCGGCGATGAACGGCACCCAGGTCGCGCCGCCCTCGGAAACGAGCACCTTCAGATCGGGGTGACGGTCGAGTGCACCCGACGCGACCATCTTCATAATGGCCCGCTGACCACCGAACGTGGTTTCGGTGTAATTCAAGACCGCGCCACCGGGTCCGCGGAACTTGACCGGCGCATACTCGCCCTTCGACAAGTCGATCGGGTCGGTTCCGATGTGGAACGCGATCACCATGTTGGCCGCCTCACATGCGGCCCAGAACGGTTCCCAGTCGTCCCGATTGTAGTCCTTCTGCAGGGGGTGCGGCTGGACGGGCATGTAGACGGCGCGATACCCCATCTCCGCGATCCGTTCGAGTTCGGCAACCGCATCCCCGATGTCGAGGGTGGACACCTGACCGGCGGTCACCAGCCGAGGGGTCGCCTTCTCCAGGGTCTCGAAGGCCCAGTCGTTGCTTACCCGCATGGCCTCGCGTAGCACCTCAGGCGTCCGGAACGAACTGCTCCACATGCCCAACGACGGGAAGACCAGTTCCGACCAGACTCCCTCCTGATCGAGATCCTTCATCCGCAGGTTCACGTCCCTGGCCCCCGGGGCACGATTCGTCGCCTCCATGAACTCCTGCGCCGCACTGGTCGGCAGCTTGCGCCGGAAGGCCATTCCGTCGATGTGCACCGTCTCCCATTCGCCATCCTCATCCTTGACCGAACGCGGAACCAATTCCGCCAGCCGCGGGGGGAGGTTGTCCGCCCACAGCGTCTCCGGCTCCAGGAAGTGCGAGTCACCCGAGTTTGCCCAGATCTTGTTTGCCACGAGAACGTTCCTCCTCATCGGCGTGCACCGATGTATTCGGCTACGGCCTGAAAAACCGTTTTTCACATGGTGCGCCGGAACCGAAGGATTGTCAATCGAGTCACATCAGAACACGCCCACATGACCGAATCGCAGGTCAGCGGGTCGATCGATCGATGAAAGACCAGACTTCATCAGTCATCTTCGCCGAGTCCAGCTCGGACGGAGCGGACATGATCTTCGCGAATCCCTCCTCGATCACGGCGCGGATCAGGGGGGCATCGGACTCGGGGTGGGCCCCCGGCAACGAGCCGTCGTCCACCCCTCGCCGCAGCAGCCGGAGCAGTTCGATGTCCTGCCCGGCGGTGTACCGCTGACGCTCGTCGGCGTAGCCGCGGGCGCGGCGGATCTCATCCGAAGTCAGCACGAGCGCACGACTCCGACGACGCGGGTCGGCCGCGAGTGCGAGCATGTACCTGGTCCACCCGCGTAGGGCGGTCCGAGCGTCGACCGCCGCGGCGGCCTCCTCCACCAACATCTGCCGCACTGCATCGCTGTCATCTCGCAACATCGCCAACATCAACGCGTCTTTGGTCTCGAAGTGGCGGTAGAAGGCGCGGGTTGAGATCCCCGACGCGTCGAGCACGGCGGTGATCGGCAACGAGATGCCATGATTGTCCGCGAGGAGCCTGTATGCGGAGTCGATGATTCTGCGACGTTCGGCATTCCGATCGTCGCCGGGACTGCGCCGCTCGCTCACCACGACGTCACAACGCGGCCGATTTGTTCAGCGTCGATCACCGACCGAGCATAGCCGTGCGGTCTGGTCAGCTATCCAATGCTTCCTCGATGACGGTCGCCAGTTCGACCGGACGGTCCGCCTGGACCGAATGCCCGGCATCAGGTACAACTCGCGCGCAGAACCGCGCCGCGCGGCTGGCGAACTCCCGGACGTCGGCATCGTCAACGAATGTCGATTCGCCCCCACGAACCAGCGTGAAGTCGGTGTCGGCGGTTCCGACGTGCTCCCACAACGGGCGGAAATCGTCCGGGCCGGACAGCCGATCGTAGCGCCACGCGTATCCGGTGCCGACCCTCCTGCTGTTGTGTACGACGCCGCGCCGAATAGCCGATCTCCGGCGATGTGGAGCCATCTCGGCAATTCTGTCCGTCATGACCTCGATGTCGTCGAAAAGCTGTGGCCCGGTCGCCAATTCCGTTGTCCCCCGCTCGGTGGTTGACATCACGTTCTGCCGCTCCGCGACCGACGGCGTCACATCTATGATCACGGTGTGCCGAACCAGGCCCGGTTGCAGACCGACCGCGCGGATGGCGGTCAGTCCGCCCAACGACATCCCGACGAGCAACTGCGCGCGAGGTGCGAGTTCGGCGATGGCCGGTAAGACAGCATCCGCCGCCGTCCACGGCATGTAGTCGCGATCGGGCCGCCGATCCGAATGCCCGTGACCGGGGAGGTCGATGGCCACGGCGCCCAGATCGGTCCGCCGGCAGAGCATTTCGAGGATCACACTGTCCCAGGTGTGCGCATTCTGTCCGCCACCGTGGAGGAATACCACCGCCGGTTCTGCTTGAGTCCAACGGAGGGCGCTCAGCGCCCGCCCGCCGACGACGACGGTCTCGCGCTCGACCTCCGGCAACGGAAAGCCGTCGCGACCGATTTCGGACCGGTTCTCGGCCAGGTAGGTGAATTCGTCGCGGTCCGGATCGATCATCGCCCGTCCTGAGCCACGCGCAGAATAATTCCCCCGGCGTTGAAAAAGAAGCCGCCCGGCGTGACAAGCGCGGACCGAGCACCCTGGACCTGGCGTGCACCCGCGCGGCCCTGCAATTGGAGAACGGCTTCGCGGACATGTCCGGAGCCTTGCGTACCGCCGCCGGAAAGGCTTCCGCCGTGGGTGTTGATCGGAATCCGACCGTTGATGAGGACCCGATTCCGATCATGGTCCCAATGAGATGCGAGGAAATCTCCCGCTTCGCCCGGACCACAGAAGCCCACGGTCTCGATCCAGCGCAGCGCGAGCGTCGAGAACCCGTCATACGGAAAGAACACGTCGATGTCCTCGAGCTTCAGATCGCTCGTCCGCCACAGCCGGTCGAGAACGACCTGCTGACCGGTGTGATCGAGATCCTCGAGTTGGTCTTCGTCCGGGTGCGCAGTCATCCCACTGTTTGCGGTGTGTACGAGTACGGCAGGTGCCTCCATATCCGCGGCACGTTCGGCTGTGGTGATCACCAGCGCATCGGCGGCATCAACGGGGTAGTCCATATCCAGAATCGACAAAGGCTCTCGCACCAGACGGGCCGACAAGTACTCGTCCATCGTGAGTGGCGTCTGCAACGCTGCCTGCGGATTGTTCGCCGCATTCGTGCGCCCGTTGATGGCGATGCGACCGAAGGCCTCTTTCGACACGTTGTACTGGTGGATGTATCGACTGGTCCAGGCGGCGTAACCGACGGCGCCGGCGATGGTATCCGGGGTGTGTGCCGGTCGATTACCGCCCAGCCCGGCACGCAGGCGATACGGATCGGCCAGGGCCGATCGCGACGTTCCGCCCGCTCGTCGGGTGGCGTGGTAGGCCAGGACGACGTCCGCGGCCCCCGCGAAGACCGCATTGACGGCCTCCACGATCTGGAAGGTGAACGGGATCGGGGTGTTCACCCACCATCGCGTCGCAGGCAGCCCGAGTCCGGAGGCGATCTCGTGCGCATACACCTCGGTGGAACCGCAGATGCCATCGACATCCCGCTTGTCCACTCCGGCGTCGCGCAGCGCGTCCCGGCACGCGCGCAGAGCGAGAGTGCGAGCCGTCGTGCCCGATTCCCTCAGGTGCGGCGTGCTGCCCACGCCGACGATGGCGACCTGGTCTTTCACCGGATTTCTCACTGCGGCACCCTTCCTGGACCCCCGTCATTGAGTGCACTTTACCGGAGGAGCGGCTGCATTACGCCACGCGGGTTACGAACGATCGACGGTCGCTTCCCGCACGGGCCGTCCCTGCGAGGGCTCGTTCAACAAGATCGTGACGTCCGTGAAGCCGATCTTCTCGCCGACCCCGCCGACCCGCAGCGCTCCGCTTCGTATCGAGGAGACCTCAGGAATCACCTCGACCATCATGGAGACCCGCATGAGCAGATCGACGACGGCATCGAGATCCACTGCCTCGACATCGCGCAGACCGGCGAGGACCGGGTAGGTGCGCAGCGACTCCACCATGGCGAGCGCGTCCCGGTCGGTGAGCGGCGTCACCCGGTACGCCACGTCGCCGAACACGTCGACTATCTCCGGCGCCGACCCCAGGGCGAGCACCGGACCGAAGATCGGGTCGTCGAGCACACGTAGCGTCAAGGTGGCGTGCGTCGCCGAGACCTCCGACGTCTCGATGACGGCCAATCCGAAGCAGCCCAACAGTTCTCGCACTCGGTCGGAGTTCATGACACCCGGACCGCAAGCTGCGACGAGACTCTTGGCGTCGGACACCGATATCCCCGGCGGCTCCTTCACGACCCCGACCGGCAAGCGCAACCAGTTGCCGTATGCGGCCGCCCGGCCGAGTGCTGTCGCAGCAGACTCGGGGAACCGGTAGGACGGAATGGTGCGGCGATCGTCAACGCGGAGTTCATCGATGAGTCCCTCGGTCGAGACGAAACTGGCCACCACCGGTTTGGTGGGCACCGCGCCCGCTTCCGCGACCAGAGCCTGCGCAACCGAATCGGATTCGTCGATGAGGGGTGGGAGGAAGAGAACGATGACGGCGTCCACGCCGAAGTCGGACAGCAACGCGCGCAGCGCTTCTCGATACTGTTCTGCCGTGGCGTCCGGTCGGAGGTCGACCGGGTTCGACGACGATGTCGCGCCGATCGCGTCGAGTGCCTCACGAGTCGCTGAAGCTGGTTCTGCAGACACGAGCCCGGCGGAACGGCTCGCGCCCAGAGTGAGTGCGCCCGGCCCCGCGGCATTGGTGAGAATGGCCACCCGCGGACCGGCGGGCACCGGTTGATTCGCCAGGAGCAAGGCGGTGTCGAACATCTCCTGCATGGTTCGCGTCCGGATCACGCCTGTCTGCGAGAACAGTGCGTCGAGCACAGCGTCGGAATCAGTGGGGACCTCGTCCGCACCCGATGGCGCAGACCGGGTGAAACTCCCGGGATGCACCGCGATCACGGGCTTTCGAAGGGACAACCGCTGGGCCGCGCGCGCGAACTTTCGGGGATTCCCGAACTTGTCCAGATGTAGCAGGACGACTCCGGTCGACCGGTCGCCGCCCCACCACTGCAACAGATCGTTGGAGGACACGTCGAACGAGTCCCCCAGGGACACGAACCCGCGGAATCCGAGATTGAGTCGACGGGCGTGATCGAGGATGGCCAGCCCGAGGGGCCCGGACTGACTCACCATGGAGACGCGGCCACGTGGCGGCACGGCGGGTGAGAAGGTCGCGACCAGGTCGCCCGACCCACGAACGCTGAGACTGACCACCCCCATGCAGTTCGGTCCGATCATCCGCATGTCGTGGCCACGCACCAGGCGGACGAGCTCTTGCGCGTCGCGACCGGACTCCATCCCCGCACTGACGACGATCACTGCCCGGATGCCGCTGTCCACACATTCCTGCAGCACCTCGGTGACGATGTCGGCCCGTACCGCGACGACGGCTAGGTCCACGGAGTCCAACTCGCGTACCGACTTCACACAGGCAACACCGTCGATGTCGGTGATGTTCGGATTGACCGGGTATACCGGACCGTCGAGGCCGCCTTCGCGCAGGTTTCGGAACAAGGCGTTTCCGACGGTGCGGGGTTTGCGGCTGGCACCGATCACCGCCACCGACTTCGGAGCGAAGAACAGCCCGAGCGACGATCCGATCGCGACGCGCTCACGTCGGTCCGATCGCGCGAGCACACGTCGTTGCGGGTCGATGGCGACGTCGACATGCTGGACGGAGCCCGGCTCACCGAATTCGACACGGTAGCCGGAACTCTGCAATGTCCGGAGCATGGGGAGGTTCTCGGCCAGGACATCGGCGTCGAAGACCGTGATCCCCCGATCGCGGGCCGCTGCCGCCAGGTGTTCGAGCAGCAATCCGCCCATCCCCATGCCCTGGAACGCATCCTCGACTGTGAACCCGACGTCGGCCCGGTCTTCCGAGGAACGGGTGTAGTCGGCCATCCCGATCACGCGATCGTCGAGAGTAGCGAGAAGCACTAGACGGCCGTGGAAATCATTGTCGAGGAATTCCTCGGTGCTGGCACGATCCATCGTCACCACCGGACCGAGGGTGCGGAACGCCACCGAGCGCCGCGACAGGCGCCCGTAGAAGTCGAGAACGGCGTCGGAATCGCGCACGGTGCCCGGCCTGATCAAGATCGATCTGCCGTCTCGCAACAGTCCGGGACGCTCCAAGTCGGCCGGATACTCCGTCATATCAGCCACTCTAATGGGCCGAACCCGCGCGGGTAGCCGACCGCTCACCTGCAACAGAGTCCGCTCGACCGGGAGGCTTTCCCAGCCAGACCGTCAATAAGTACACTAAATAACGATACCGGGTTACAGAGAAGAAGAATGAGGTGGGCAGTGGTAGACATCGACGAGGAATTCGAGAAGAACACGGGCGCGGAGCTGCTCGATGACGATATCGAGCGCGCCAAGGGCCTGATCGGGATCAATCTGGCGAGCAAGCATCACGAGCTCATCTCGACAGCGACCTACGACTCGATCCGCAACTTCGCGATGGGCGTCGGGGACGACAACCCTCTTTACGTGGACGAGGACTACGGCACCACGACGCGCTGGGGAGACCAGATCGCGCCCAACAGCATGTCGCAGATCATCGGCGCGCCCATGTACGGCGACCCGATGCCCGAAGATGCGAAGAGACTCGCCAAGAGCTTGTTCCGGGGAATCCACGCATTCGTGTCCGGCGGAGCCACCGACTGGTACCGCCCCATCTATCCCGGCGATCGGTTGTACTCCTACAACGGTGAGGAGTCAGTGGAGGTCAAGGAATCGGAGTTCGCCGGCCGCTCGGTGATCCGCGTCCGGCGTGACGTCAAGCTCAACCAACGCGGAGAAGTTGTCAGTGTGCACCGCATCCTGCAGGTGCTCACCGAACGCAAGACCGCGAAAAAACGAGGCAAGAACCTGTCGATCGAACCCGCTCGTTACTCCGACGAGGACATCGCTGCTCTCGACGAGATCTATGCCTCGGAGACACGACGGGGCGCCGATCCCCGCTTCTACGACGACGTGACAGTGGGCGACACCCTGCCCCCGATGCTCAAGGGTCCGCTGACCACCACCGAGGTGATCGCCTTCCACGCCGGCGGTTACGGTTTCGTCCCCTACGGCCTGAAGTCCTCGCGGCTGGCCTATCAGAACCGCAAACGCATTCCGGCGTTCTTCGTCAAGGATGATCTCGGGGTACCCGACGTCGCCCAGCGCCTGCACTGGGATTCCGATTGGGCGAAGGCGATCGGCAATCCCATGGCGTACGACTACGGCGTGATGCGCGAGACCTGGTTCACGCACTACCTGTCCGATTGGGCGGGCGACGACGCCTTCGTGGTGCGCCAGCAGGACTCGATGCGCAAGTTCAACTACCACGGCGACGTCCAGCAGCTGTCTGGTGAGGTGACGGGCAAACGCGAGGAAGGGGGGTTGTTCCTCGTCGATCTGTCGCTGAAGATGACGAATCAGCGCGGTGTCGAGACCTCGTTCGCCGACGCCACGATCGCGTTGCCGTCCCGCGGCGGGGGCGCCACCCTCCTGCCGGAGGTACCGGTCAAGATCGCGCGCACGACGAACCAGATGTGGCAACGCCACCTGGAACTCGCCGAGAAGAAGCGCAGAGCTGCCAGATAGGCGCAGGGAGCGGGAGTGGTGTTCCGGCACGTCGGGTCGGAACACCACTCTGATCTACCGGACCGTTCAGCCGGCAGGATCGGGGTCGGTCAACCTTTCGCCCGCAACTCCCGGCGCAGCAGCTTGCCCGTCGGCGAGTACGGCAACGAGGAACAGAATTCGAACGATCTGGGCAGTTTGAAGCCGGCGAGCGAACGCGCTGCGAAGGTCTTGATGTCCGCCATGAGTGCCTCCGCGTCGTCGATCTCACCGGTGGCGACCACCACGGCGTGAACCCGTTGCCCCCATTTCTTCATCGGGCAAGCCGACAACAGCCACGTCATCAACCCGCGGGTGCTCGCGTAGTGCCTCCTCGACCTCTGCCGGGTAGATATTGACAGCGCCGGACAGGATCAGATCGGTCCGTCGATCGACGAGGTAAAGCCAGCCGTCGGGGTTTATGTATGCCAGATCGCCGGCCGTGTAGAAATCGCCGCGACGACTCTCGGCAGTCTTCTCCGGTTCACCGAGGTATTCGCTGTTCACACCCGTCGGGTTACGGATCCACAGATTCCCGACCTCGCCGGCCGGGAGCTCATTGCCCGCGTCGTCGAGCACCTGCATCGCGGCGCCGTTGCCGTCGTACCGCCCGACGCTCCCCGGGTGTGCCAGCCAGTCGGTCGGTGAGATAGAGGTACCGAACCCCTCAGACGAGGCGTAGTACTCCCACAACACCGGCCCGAACCATTCCATCATCGCGGTCTTCACCTCGACCGGCGTGGCCGCGCCGGCGTGGCTCACCACGCGTAGGGATGTCACGTCGTACTTCTCCCGGACCGAGCGCGGGAGTTCAGCAGACGCTGGAAATGGATGGGCGCCAATTGCGCCGAGGTCACCCGATGTCGCTCTACCGACTGCAGGAATCCTTCGCTGTCCCACCTGCCCGGCAACAAGACCGTTTGCCCGTGATGCAACGACATCGTGGCCCACGCCCCCGGCGCCCCGCGGTACAACGGACCGCTCACCAGGCTCACACTGCCGGGGTCGTACACCATCCCGCGCAACGCGAAGATCGACGCGTGCGCGCCGATGGCCGTCTCCGGAGCCACCGCATTCGACACGGGCCAGATCGTGCCCTTCGGCCTGCCCGTCGTACCGGCTGTGTACAGCATCGGTTGCGCCCAGATCCGTTCCGCCGGTGCCTCGGTCGCCTCTGCGTCCCGGGTCAGCGTCCAGTCGACCACATCGGTCTCGTTCGACGAGTCGACGACGACGAGCGCATCCCTCGCTGCCGCGAGGGTCAAGGACACAACGCCGCCCTTGGCGGCTGCATAGGCCGATTGGCCGATTTGACCCTCGTAAGCTGTGCCACTGGCCGTGGCGACGATTGCACCGCGCTCACCTCGTTCATCAGGTGAGTTGTTGGCGAGGTCGGCCGCGACGAGACGCAAGACGTTGTAGGTGCCGGCGAGGTAGACCGAGATCGTGCTGTTGAACCCGTCCATCGTCGCCGGGGAACCATCCCGCTGGACGATCTTCTCCACGGTGCCGCCGGCCCCGTGTGCTATCACGGCCCCCGGAGATCGCCGATCTCCCGGGCGGCCGCTACGGCGTCGAGGACCGCGTCCTCGTCAGTGACGTCGGTACGAAGACTGCGAACCCTCGGTCCCAGCTCGCGGACGAGCTCGTCGGCCCGCTCAGTGTCAAGATCGGCGATCAAGACCGAGGCGCCGTCGGCCACCAACTGGCGTACCGCTGCCTCGCCGAGCCCCCAGCTCCGCCGGTGACGATAACAACGCTTTCGGTAAGGTTCACTTCCTCTTACTCCCTGCTGTGTCGCCACCCGCCGATGCGGGCGAGCGTAATTTGTCCTGCCTTCGGGGTGGCGGATGACCCGCCCGGACCCGGTAAGCCTGTTGGCAGCTTACCTCCATTGAGTATCCTAATTGAAGGCAAAAAGGGAAGTCGCCTCCGGAGCCGATCCGGCCGGGTGACCGCGATCCAGGTGTGACTCGACACCCCCCCGCCAGGACGAGGGGAACTTGATGGCATGTTGCGGCAGCTCATCCCCCCTTTCGATCGAATCTCCAGGACCGGACTCGTAGTCCCCAGAACCGATCAGCGCTCCGAACGTCGTGCCGCCCCATCCCGCGCCCGCCTCCCACCATCATCCGATCGCTTTCTACGGGTATCCTTATCGGGTACTAGTCGCCCGGCATGCGTTCATCCTCGCCACGTCCGCCGGAACGGCCCGACGCCAGGAGAAACGACGTGCCCTCCCCAACGCCGGAGCTCGGTCCATCGACGGTCGTCCCCGCCGGTATGCTCAACAGCCGAGGACGGCCGCATGAGCGCAAACTTGCGCGTCGCATCGCAACTCAGCTGGAAGATGACATCGTCCGCGACGGCTGGGACGTCGGTTCGGTCTACGCCTCCGAGTCGGAACTGCGTGAGCGCTACAACGTGAGCAGAGCAGTCCTTCGCGAGGCAATTCGCCTCATTGAGCACCGTGGGGTCGCAGTGATGCGGCGTGGACCCTACGGAGGGCTGATTCTGCAGGAACCGGATGCGGCGCCTCTCACCGCCGCCGTAGTCGTCTACATGGAGTATGTGGGCGCGACGGTCGAGGACGTTTTGTCCGCGCGCTTGTTGCTCGAACCGTTGGCCTCGCGGCTTGCCGCCGAGCACATCAACGAGGGCCAAGTTGCCACTCTGCGCCAGGTTCTGATCGCTGAGCGAAGCTACGGCGCGGTCGAGACCTCGAAGCGAGAGCACCTCCATAGAACGCTCGCGACGCTATCCGGCAATCCTGCCCTGGGTGTTTTCATCGAGGTCCTGAGTCAGTTGACCGTCCGCTACGGCACCGCGCCAAGGACCCCTGGTAGCGAGGCTACGGCCCTGTCAGCGCAATCAGACGCCATTCGCGGGAGCATCGTCGAGGCCGTCGTCGCCGGCGATGTGTCCGTCGCCGAGCGGCGCACAGTGCGGCACCTGCAGGCAATCCGTGACTGGATGCTCTCGGCCCGACAGCACCCCATCGACCGCGCCGGCGCGGCACCAGACTATGCCTCGTCCGAGAAGGTGAAGCTGGCCGAACGCGTGGCCTGGCAGCTTCTGGAAGACATCGCCACCAGTGGGTCCACACCCGGTGCGGTGTTCGGTTCAGAACCCGAACTGCAGGCGCGATTCGGTGTCAGCAGAGCAGTCTTTCGAGAAGCCGTTCGACTCCTTGAATATCACGGAATCGCACGGATGCGGCGAGGTCCGGCAGGGGGGCTGATAATCACGGAACCGAGTCCCGCTGCCTGCATCGACTCGATGGCAATCTACTTGGAGTTCCAGCGAGTTCGCTCCGATCAGCTCCGCGAGGTCCGGGTGGCTATCGAAACCGGCATCGTGGAGTCAATTGTCCAGCGCATCGAAGAGCCTCGGGTACAGCGTGCGCTGCAGGAGTGCCTTCGGGTCAAGATCGGCACAGCGCGCGACGAGATCGGACCGCTTTCGCTTGACTTTCACTTTCAGTTGGCGAGAATCGCCGGAAACCCGATCCTCTCTCATTTCCTGGAGATTCTGGTCAACGTCTGGGACCGGCACTCCAAGAGGAGTGCCCACGAACTGATGGATGACGAGCAAATCAGCGAAGCGGTGGACAGGGCGCACAGCTCCATCGTCGAGGCGATGATGGGGAAAGACGCGTCACTAGCGCGGAGACGGATGGTCAAGCATCTCGGCGCGCTAGATCAGTGGTGGGAATGAGGGCATGCCGACGAACAACCGACGGTGTACACTTGCGCCAAAGCGTCAACCCGAAGTTACCCTGAAGACGTATTCTCAGCACGACCTGCCACCATCAATGCCGCCTGGCCGGTCGAACACCTGCGGGAATACTGCTCGCTCGCGACTTCTCACTGTGCTACGAAAATGGTCGACAACCCACCTAAATCGGTGACAGTGCAACGGACTCAGGAATCACTCGTCGAGGCGTCTTCAGTGGTGCGGCGCCGATCCGCTTTTTGACCGCCTGATCGTGCTACAGGATCTGACCATCAGCGGCGGCTTCAGTATCTACCCCCCAGGAAGTTGAGGACGCACTCAGCTGCCATCCCGCTGAGTCTAGCGCGGCCGTTTTCAAAACTGTGGAAGAACGCCCGCTGGGGCGAAGCCGTGACCGCCGCATTGGTGCTCTCTGCGGTGCTCTCTGCGCCCGGATACCTCAGCTAGCCCCGGAAGGACTCGCTCACCATGTACGCGATCCCGGGGGAGCGCTTCAAACCCCGAAAACGATCCGGATCGTCGACTCGCTGCCGATAGTGGCCGTCGGCAAAGCCGACAAGAGGTCCTTGGTCCGAAGCTGGTCTCACGGCTGAATCGCAACTGCAGTTGACTCGTCCCGGCATTCGACGATCGCTAATGCCAGCGTCTCGTACCGGTCGGCCAGTTCCTCCGGTGTCAGCGGTCCCCGTGGACGCCACCACATTTAGGTGTGCACGCACCGGAAATGATGACAGAAGTGGGCATGGGGATCCTCCAATCGGGCCGCCCCTGCGCCGCGGGGCGAGCCGGGTCCACTCAGCGACCAAGGGGCGATGAATAGTACCGTACAACTAGCGGGTCCGTGCGGTCGACGGATCGGGCAGACTCGCCACCGGTGGCAGCGATAGAAGCATTCGAAGATCTCGACGCCCGCGACACCCTCGAACTACTCGCTTGGGCCCCTGACCCGCGGACCGCGGCCCGGATGTAGGTCACCCAGATCGAAGCCGCGTTGAAACGTGCCGGTCGCCGCGGCGACCTACAGGCCAGAGCCGCGGGGGATCCAGGCGATCCTGCGCGGGCAGCAACTGGGCCGGGCGCCGGTGATCACCGCCGCCTACGCGGCCGGCACCAAAGCCACGGTCGCGTTGCTGGTCACCCTCGACGCTCAAGCGAAACCCTGAACAGCGGGGTCGAGGCCCATTTCGGCTGGCACGCGGACGCTGAGATTATCCTGTCCCAGCCAGGACTGGGCGTGGTTCTCGGGGCCGGGGTGCTCGCCGAGGTCGGAGACGACCACACCCCGCTACGCGAACGCGAAAGCGCGCAAGAACTATGCCGCGCCCTCCCCGATCACCCGCGTATCGGGGAAATCGAGGGTCGTGGTGGCACGGTTCGTTCACCAGGACCGCCTCGTCGACGCAGTGCTCACTCAAGCCTTCTGCGCGCTGAAAGCTTCACCCGGCGCCCGCGTCTGCTACGACAAGCAACGAGCTCGGGGCCTCATCCACAGCGCCGCACTGCGCCATGTCGCCAACCGGCTTGTCGGCATCCTCCACGGCTGCCTGAAAACCAGGACGCACTGCGCCGAGACCACCGCGTGGGTAGCACACTCACCGACCACAACAGCCGCGGCTTGACAACCCAAGAGCTGGGATGCCTCAGAGACCGGCGAGTTCGCGCACGAAGGCTGTCGCGGGCCCGGCGTCGTAGGAACGCAAGATCTGCAGTTTCTCGGCCTCGAACGAACCTTCGGCATGGGTGGCGAGTACACGCTGGTACCCGCCGTAGTTCCGGACGGCGAGATCGGCGATGAAGTTCGCGATGCGCAGTCGCTCCTCCCCGGAGACCGCACCCCCGTAGTACTTCTCGAGTACGGCCCGGACCTCGGGGTTCTCCCAATCGCCGACACCAGGGCCGGTGATGAGCAGGCCGCCCGCCAGATCGATGAGATGCGTAGTGGCGGTGCTGAAACCATGGGCGAAGTGATACTTCGCCATATTGACCGCGAGCGGATCCGGTCGCCATACACCGTGTTCAGTTTCTACGGCCCGCATGGCAGCGAGGTCCGTCAGCCCGCGTACGGTCTCGGACCACGTGATCAATTCAGTGATCTTGGTCTTTACATGACCGGCGCCGGAGATCCCGTTGGCCTCGGCCATCAGCACGGCCGCGCCGACGATCTGATCCAGTAGGGGCCGCTTGTAGTTGATGGCGGTGAACCGGTGGAAGTCCACGAAGGCCAGCGCCAGCGGGCCGGCCAGTTCGGGTTGACGGTTGAGGAATACCCGGTCCTTCGGCACGCGGACATCGTCGAATACGGTGAGAGATTCCAGCAGCTTGTGCCGCGACGACAGCGGATGTTCGAAATCGTTGACCGGGCCATCGGCATACGGCGAGACATACAAGGTGAGACCGGGGGTGTCGATCGGAATGGCGAAGGCCACGGCATAGTCGGTATCTGCCTGGCTCATCGCGCGGGTGGGGATGACGATGATCTCGTCGGCGTTGGCCGAGAACGACGTATGCGTTTTCGCCCCGCGCACGGTGATGGTGTCCTCGTCTTCATCGACGATGCGCAGGTAGAGGTCGGGATCGGCCTGTTGGGACGGGCCGCGCGAACGGTCGCCTTTGACGTCGGTCTGTCCGACGCAGAGCGCGACATCGTTGCGCCGGACGTGTTCGAAGTAAGCTCGTGCGTTCTCGTTGCCCTGCCCGGTGGTGGCGCGAAGGAGCGCGAACAGTGCGTCCGAGCCGACCTCCTTCAATACGATCGTGCCGCCACCCAGCCGGGAGACCTGCTCGATCAGCTTGCCTCGGCGGACCAGATCCTCTGGGGTGGTCGGCGGAATCCAGAAGTACGACGTCGGCTCGCCGTCGATCTCGGTGACCGCGAGTTCGGGATGGCTGTCGTGGATGGAGTAGCACAGGCTCGAGTGCCGTGCCGCCAGGGCGAGTGCTGGATGCCGGGTCACATCCTTGACGTGTTCGCCCTGGTAGATGACTCTGCGACCGTCCACCAGCGCGGCCAGGTAATCATCGACTCTCCGCAAACCCATGCCCACGCTCCTTGTTCGTTTACGAAACCGTTAATATGAGTTATCAAACGATAACCTATCGATTGATAAGATATCTGCCAGCGTGTGAAATCCCACAACGAGGACGTGTAGAGCGATGAGCGAGAGCGATGCACGGC
Source organism: Nocardia sp. NPDC005366 (assembly GCF_040606855.1). Classification (NCBI taxonomy): domain Bacteria; kingdom Bacillati; phylum Actinomycetota; class Actinomycetes; order Mycobacteriales; family Nocardiaceae; genus Nocardia; species Nocardia sp. NPDC005366. The sequence continues at coordinate 149,163 of NZ_JBEXFQ010000016.1, read as the reverse complement.
GCACCAACGGGCGAGCAAAAGTGCTGGCGGCTGCCGCGCGCTGCATGGTTCGCCGCGGGTACTTCGGAACTTCGATTCGTGACATCGCCGCAGAGGCGGGGATGACTTCGGCCGCGCTCTACCACCATTTCGCGTCCAAGCAGGACATCCTCGTCGCCATCATGACAACCGCGCTGGCGGATGCCCGTGTCGGAACCGCGCAGGCGATCGCCGGAGCCGGTAGTTCACCGACCGACCGCCTCCGGGCCGCAATCTACGCTTGGGCGCTCTTTCACGCCCTGCGCCGCGATGATGCGCTGGTGGGCGCCACGGAGATCCGCAGCCTCGACGAGGGGCACCGGGAACAGGTGGTGGCTTGGCGTGATGAACACGAACAAGTCTTTCGTGACCTGGTCGCAGCAGGGGTAGACGCAGGCGATTTCGAGGTCAGCGACCTCGAAATCGCTACTCGCGGCATCCTTACGATGGGCACATCGATCGCGACATGGTTCGACCCCAACGGGACGCTGTCGCCGGAACGTGTCGCCGAGGAGTTTGTCGAGCTGGGTCTCGCGCTAGTGCAGGCTCCTCGGCGTGTGGCAGCCCTCGGCGCCGGAGCGGATCGCCAGCATACCGGCGAAGACCAGCAGCAGCAGCACGAACACAGTGGATCCGAGATAGCATGCCGGTAAGGTGGTGTCCTGCATCCACAAGGCTTCGCGCATCGCCGCCGGCATTACCTGCTGGCGTCGAGCGGGGAGCCCCTCGGGCTTGCCGCTAGGAGAGGCATGGCCCGGAGGGTGAGCGGGGATCCGTCGGGACGCTGCGGGCCTGCCTGAATGTCATGGTCGCCGAATACTCCTCCGCGGGTCACCGTTCCACCGCGATCAACTTCGACACCGCGCGCCAGCCGATCGGCGGAACCCTCGGCGGCATTATCGTCGGAGTCCCGCTCACCCAATTCGATTGGCGAGCCGTCTTCGCCTTCGGTGCCGTCGCCATCCTTTGCACCGCGCTGATGCGGCCGCCGTCCTGCCGAATCGGTGGACTTCCTCCTGACCGGACCGAGTAGTTCTCGGCGTGGACACGGGTGATCTCGGCGGCGAGGTGTTCGTCACGGATATCGCGTTTGGATGGCGGACGGTTGCGGGTGTCGTAGTAGTTGGACGGCGCGATCGGGCAGCCGTGCTCGGTGAGCACTCTGCAGATCGGCTCGACGCCGAACTCCTCTTTGTGGGTGTCGATGTAGTCGACGATCACTTGTTTCGGCGGTCGAGCTGCGCCGCGAAGAAGGTCGACGCCGACTGAAGAATTTCGTTGGTGCGCTTCAGTTCTCGATTCTCCGCCCGCAATCGGCGCATCTCTGCTGCCGTATCGGTGCTCACCCCGGTCGCTGGCCGGCGTCGACCTGGTCCTTACGGATCCAGTTCCGCAGGGTCTCGGTCGACCCGATCCCGAGTTTGCTCGCGACCGAGGCGATCGCCGCCCACTCCGAGGGATGCTGCGACCGGACTTCGGCGACCATCCGCACGGCCCGTTCACGAAGCTCGGGCGGGTACCTCTTCGACGATCCTGACATGACTCCATCCTTCCCAAGGAACGAAGTCTCCAGACAAGCCGGGGATTCATTCCCGCCGCCTGACCAACGGAACCGTATGCGGGAGACATACAGACGGCTATGCGCGCGGGTAAGAATGTGCTGAAAGTCAGTGTCCCAGAAGTAGGTTGGTGTGCTGTTGACACCGGAGGTGTGGTGAGCGCCTATTTCTGGAGGCGATCGATTTGTTGGGTGAGGTGGACGATCCTGCGTGCTTCGGCGGTGATACTCGAATCGGTGCTGCGTTCGATGATCCGGCGGGCCGCATAGACGATATCGTCGGCGATCTGGACCTGGCTGCGATATTCGCTTACCTCGATTGGGCTGTCCATCTGCTCACTCTCTCGACCCGGTTCTGTCGCTGTCTACCGTAGAAGAACGAACGCGCCGATAGTCGGGTCCGCCCCGATCGGGTGTCAGCGGTTGGGTCCGGCCGAGTTCGGCCGACCGCGGCTCGGCTAGGATGACCTCTATTGTTCGGTCGCGAATCGGTGGAGGAATTCGTATGGCGCGCAAAGTCACGATCGAACTGGTCGATGACTACGACAACCAGTCCGCAGCGGAGGAGACCGTGTGTTTCGCTGTCGACGGCGTGTCCTACGAGATCGATCTGTCAGTGCTCAACGGTGCCGAACTGCGTGATGTTTTCGAGCGATGGACATCCCATGCCCGCCGGACGAGTTCTCTTCCACGAGGGAAGGCGCAGGCACGACCAGCCTCCGACCGTGCGGAGTCGTATCGGATCCGTGAATGGGCGCGTACCAACGGCATGACGGTCTCGCGCCGGGGGCGGATATCGGCCGAACTCGCCCACGCATACCAGATCGCGAACAAATAGGCGCGGGGTCGATCCTCGAAGCCCAATGAGCAGGATAGCCAGGTCGAGCATGCCTTGGTCGCAGGTCAGCGGCTGGTCAGGTCATAGCAACTCTGCTAGTTGATTTGCGGTCTCGGGCGGATAGGGATGGCGTAGCCCATGATCGATTCTGGGCTGGCGGGCTGGTATCGGTCGCCGTAGATCTCCAGGTCGGGGCCGCAGGTGTGGCGATGGTCGAAGCCGGTCAACCAGGTGGAGTAGGCGTAGTTCACAGTGAGGTTCAGGTCGGTGGCAGGGCCGTGGTGGTTGAAGTGTGCGTAGGTGCGGCGGGTGACGACGCTCGCCGATTTCGGTGCGAGCCGTCACGGGTACGTCGAATCGGAGCATGTGCTCGGGCAGGATGTCGATTCTCGAGACCTCGACGGCGGCGTCGTAAACGAGGCGGTCGCTGCGAGGGCCTCTCCGAGCGGATCACGCCGTAACCGACGGATGCGCTGCGGTGCTCCACCTCGTCGATCCGTGTGAGGAAGGCGTCCCATAGGGGCGGGATTTGGTCTGCGATGTTGTACTTCTCGTTGTCGACGCCGAAGAATCGGGTGCGCATCCCGACCAGGATCATCGGCTTCTGCTCGATGATCTCCGGCTCTGCGGTGGGGTTGGTGGTGATGTGGCGGAGGTAGTCGACATCGAACTGGGCTTTGCGGAGGAAGAGGGTGCGTCGGCCCAACTTGCGGAACGCCCCATACCCGCAGAGCTCTGGCCGGGCTTCGCCGCGTCGTCCACCCCCGAAAGCCTCACCGCTGGCTGAGTCGGCCCGCAGCACGATGCCGGTTTTGCCACCGGTCCATCTCTGCGAGGCCGCTCGCTGAACCCTCCGTGCGTCTCTCGATGCAACGATCACCGCTCTCGATATCCATCAGGCGTGCCAGCACGGAGGCGCTGACCGGGTAAGGCTGGTGTGCGGGTGTGCCACCGGACCGCTGGTTTCGGGTGTCGGTGGGGCCGGACCTCGAAGACCTTTCGCCCTTTCTGGGCAGCGTGTGGATGGCGAGGCTACCGGCCCCGTTCATACCCAGGTATGGCAATTTGTAGTCTGGTGGTTCTTGGCCTCAGCCGCTGTCCAAGCCGCAGTTGTCGGCCTCATGACGGCACTGATGCAGCGTCCCGGGTGCCGGATCAGCCATTTCGGTGTTTCAGGGCACTCGTTTCGGCGGACTCGCGTTGCGCCGCCGTCGGCTAACGCGGTGTCTCCGCTGCGCGCTGGATGGGTTAGCAATATACAACGGCATCCAGATCAGCGATCGACGTCTCCGGTCCGGCAGTGCACCGATCTGCCATTACTCGCTGTCGTCAGAGAACTTGCCGTCGCGGTAGCGGTCGACAGCTTTCGTCCGGCGGTGATGCGTTATTCGAGAATGCCCGTGATCGTCACCTCGCGGCTCTACGTGATCAGATCAGCGCAGAATCGAGCCGCCGAGGAGATTGTGACGTTTCATGTGGACCAGGCAGCGGCGCCGCGCTCATCCGCAAAGTAGTTGAGCGGACCATGGACACGGTCGACTTCGCGCAGTTGCCGGTGGTCCTACGTAACCACGCGACGGCTTTGCGGCGGTCTCTCTCACGCCGATGATGGGCCTGAACGGCTGGTCAAGCGCGGTCGACGGGTGGCGTGCGTCGCGCCCGTAGGTGCGGTCCTCGCGCGGGTGGGGATGAATCCTGACTGGGACCATAAGTGTCAAGGTCATGACGCGGGCCGTGCGACTGCGTGCAGCGTGCCCACGGTCGACACCTGTCCGTATGCGCGACGGCGGTAGGCGGCGAAATCGGCGACCACTCCATCGGTGGATGTCGACAGTGTCGGTTGACAGACCGCGGGGGCCGATCGTCTGCGTTTCCATTTTGTCCACGAAGCCCGCCGCGCGACGCGTCATATGACGGTACGAGCCGAAGGGTGTGCCACCCTGGAGTGACGGTGACTGATGAGCGTCGAACTTCCCAAGGATACGGTGTAATCCACCGATCATCGGCCGTTCGAGGCGGTGTGTGAGCCGCGACACCTGGCTTGGGTATCGGATTCGCGGGCGGCACGCGGACCGTCAGAAACCGTGTGGCGAGTCATCGAGCGGCCTCGGTGTCGAATTCGCGGTGAAACGGTCGACCTTTCCGGTCGCGCGTTCCTCCATCGCGTGCTCGCACGCGTACCGTCATCATCGACCCGGTCACACACCAATACATCGAGACGTGCCACCGGTGCTCGGTAATCATATTCTTGTATGCAGCGAGTATAAGTTGCCGCGATAGAGAACTCCACTATCGTTCTAGGAGTGTTCGGTCGAGGCAGGCAAACGCCTGGATAGCCGGTGTGGGCGGAGGGACGGCAGCCGGATTCGTGAGACCAGAGTCTGCGAATTGTGGATTGCCGCCCTCTGCGGCGTGCTGTGCTCAGGCGACAGTAGCGGCGGTCGAAAGCGGATTGGTCGGGTAGCGGGGGGCCATTGCTGATTCCCGCCCCCTCAGAACCGGCCATGCGGGCTTCCCCCACAACCGGCTCAAGCAGGCCGCTAGGACGCGCCGACTTCGCCGAACTGATGGTGCCCGTGCGTGTATCGGCAGGATGCCGACGGCGGCAGTGGGCATGGATGAGGCGGTAGTACTCGTTTGGCTAACCGTTGGTTCCGTCGACGATGAGCTGACGCTTTATCGCCGTGCGGATCGTGGTGAACCACTGTTTCCACTGGCTGGGGGATCGCGGTTCGTGGTCGGAGAACAGCAGGTAGTCCCCGCAGAACGGGCATCGTCCATGCTGCGCTTTGATGCGGAGCATGGTGGACGGTGCCAGTAGTGGAGGTTGCTGCTTGCGTCGCCGCTCGGTCCGATGCCGGGTCAGTGTCGGGTCGTCCGGAGATGCCCAGCCGGTGACCATGGTGTGCCTAACGATCTACGTCCACGCGAATCGGTCGAGATGGACGCCGCTGACGCGGTCGCCGAACACCCACCGGTCATTGCGGGACTTGTTGAATCGACCGAAACAGCGGGAGGCAATCCATCGCCGCGATTTGGGGTAGCCGTAGCATCGGCCGAATTTCGGGCGACAATATGCCGTAGTCGGCTGGTAGGGCTGGGTTTTCGGACTGCGGATGTGGCCGTGGGGTGCTTTGCTGGCCGGGGTTGTGGTCGGTCGGTGTGGTGGAGGGTGTGGCGTTCGTGGATCCGGGGCGTGGTCGGGGTCCGGCGGATCGGTTGGGGTTGGCGATCGCGTTGTGCACGTTGCCGTGGTTGGGGTTCGTTCCGGATCGTCTGGTGACCGCACCGCCGGTGGCGGTGGCGCGGTTGGCAGATCGGTTGGGAGTGGATCCGGTCGAGATCGGTTCCTATGGGGGGGCGGGCGAAGACCCGGACCGAGCATGTGCGGTTGGCGGCGCGGTATCTGGGGTGGCGGGCGGCGGGGACGATGGAGGTCAAGGAACTCGACGAGTTCCTGCTGGCGCGGGCGATGGAACACGATTCCCCGACGCTGTTGTTCCGGCTCGGGTGTGAGTATCTGTTCTCGGCGCGTGTGATCCGCCCCGGTCCGGTGATGATGGTGGAACGGGTCGCGCACGCTCGCGGCCGAGCCCAGGCCGAGACCTATGACCGGTTGGCGCACGAGTTCACTCCGGCGCGGTGCGCGCAACTGGACGCGCTGCTGGTCAACGACGCCTCGATCGGGATGACGCGGTTGCGGTGGCTGGCGACCGGGCCGGTGGAGGCGTCGGCGACTGCGGTGCGCGCGGAAGTCGAGAAGCTGGGTTTCCTACGCGGGTTGGGCGCGGACACGGTGGACATGTCGGTGCTGCCGGCGGAGCGGCGTCGGTTCCTGGCCACGATGGGCCGCCGCCTGACCGGCCAAGCGTTGGAGCGGCGTGATCCGCAACGCCGGTATCCGATCCTGCTCACGGTGTTGGCGCAGTCGGGCACGGATGTGCTCGATGAGGTGGTGGGGTTGTTCGATCAGGCGATCTCGGCGAAATTCGGTGCCGCCGAACGGCGTATGCAGCAGCAGTTGGCCGAACGCGGCAAGACCGGTGAGGACCGCCAGGGGTTGCTCGATGATCTCCTGGCGATCGTCACCGATCTCGGGATCGGGGACGAGGAGATCGGTGGCCTGATCCGTGGTGAGCGGATCGGGTGGGAACGTCTGCGGGCGGCGGTCGCACAGGCCAAGCCGCGGTTGCCGCGTAATCACGGGCATTTGGCCGCCCTGGATGCCTCATATTCGTATCTGCGTCAGTTCACTCCGGCGGTGCTGGCGACGGTGAGGTTCGCCGGTGGGACCGCAGCCACGGAGTTGCTGATCGCCGTGCACATGCTGCGTGAGCTCAACGCGACTGGCGCCCGCAAGGTGCCTGAGGAGGCTCCGTCGGGGTCCGTGCCGACGAAGTGGCGCGGTTATCTCGAGGAGGCGCGAAAGTCCGGTAGCGCCACCGCATATCGGCACTATTGGGAGTTGTGTGTGCTGCTCGGGCTACGTGAGGGGTTGCGCAGCGGGGATGTGTTCGTGCCGGGATCGCGCCGCTACGCCGATCCCGCCGTCGCGTTGGCGGCGGTGACCGCCGAACTGCACGGCGCGGTCACCGAACTGGAAAAGGTGCTCGCCGACGGTGAGGGCCCGGTGCGTGTGGACGAGGGCGGGGATCTGGTGATCTCGCCGTTGACCGCCGAGGACGTTCCCGCCGAGGCGATCGCGTTGAAAGCGGAGCTCACGGAAATGTTGCCGTTCGCCCCGATCGTGTCTCTGTTGATCGAGTTGGACAAACGCACCGGCTACCTGGACTGTTTCACCCACGCTTCCGGGAAACAGGCCCGCACCCCGGAGTTGAAACGCAACCTCATCGCGGTGCTGCTCGCCTATTCGACCAATCTCTGACTCACCCGGATGGGTGAGGTGTGCGGGATCTCCTACGACATCCTGGCCTGGACCAGCGAGTGGTACGTGCGCGAGGAGACCCTGCGAGCGGCGAATCTCGCGGTCATCGACTACCACCAACGGCTGCCGTTGACGGCGGTGTTCGGCGCCGGAACCCTGTCCTCCAGTGACGGACAACGGTTCCCGACGCGCGGCAAGTCGATCACCGCGCGGGCGTTGAGCCGCTATTTCGCCAACGAGGGCCTGTCGACCTACACCCACGTCACCGACCAGCACGCCACCTACGGCACGAAGATCATCGTCGCCACCAAACGTGAAGCCCACTACGTCCTCGACGAGATCCTGGGCAACGCCACCGATCTGCCGATCACCGAACACGCCACCGACACCCACGGCGATGTAGCCTCGTGAACTTCGGATTGTTCGACCTGCTGGGGTTGCAGCTCTCGCCCCGGATCCGCGACCTGGGCCGCATCACTCTCTACCGGCCCGGCCCGGCCCGGCCCGGTCCGCGTACCGATGTCGAGGCGCGGTTCCCGCGTACGGGCCCGTTGATGACCCGGAAACTGAACATGGAGTTGATCGCCGAGCACTGGGACGATCTGTTGCGGTTGGCGGGGTCGTTGAAGTTCGGGCACGCCACCGCGTCGCTGCTGGTCGGGAAACTCTCGGCCTCGGGTCGCCAGAACTCTTTGGCGGCGGCTCTCAAGGAGTACGGGGCGTTGCGGCGCACGATCTACGTACTCGCGCTACCTCGCCGATCCGGACTATCGGCGCAAGATCTCGCGGCAGCTGAACAAGGGCGAATCGTTGTACGCGCTGCGCCGGGACCTGCTGTATGCCCCCGAGGGCATGATCCGGGCTCGGCACCTGGACGGGCAGACCGAACAAGCCTGGTGCCTCACATTGGCGACGAACGCCGTGATCGCTTGGACGACAGAGTATTACGGGCTGGCCGTGGAGCAGATGCGCCGGGCCGGACGACGCGTCGACGATGACGTGCTCGCGCACATCAGCCCCGCGCACAGCGAGAACATCAATTTCTTCGGCGCGATCGAGGTCGACATCGACGCCGACTCGCCGCGCTCGGCCCTACCGGGTATCGGCCGCTGCGCGTGCGCGACACCTTGTTCTGACCGGTGTCGCCGATCGCGGTGACGGTGACGGAGGCGGTGGGCCGTGGTGTGAGGTCGGGTCAGTCCAGGGCTTTGTGTACTCGGGGCGCGACTTCGGTGCCGAGGAGTTCGATACTGCGTAGCAGTTCGGTGTGGGGCATTCCGCCGACGTCCATTTGCAGGATCTGTCGGTCGTGGCCGAGGAGTTCGTGCAGGTCGATGACGCGGTCGGCGATGTCGTCGGGGCTGCCGGCGAAGACCATCGGTGCGGGCCGGTGAAATCGACGTGTTCGCCCGCGTTGACCGCCAACAGCAGGTCGAGTTTGGAGGCGAAGAGCATGTCGTAGTCGGCTTCGTCGTGGTAGAACAGGTCGAAGGTGATGGTGGAGGAGCCTCGCCCGGCGACGGCTTCGATGCGTCCGGGGGCGTTCGCGTCGGCGACGGCGAGTTGTTCGAAGACTCGGATCGGTCATGGCAGGAGCCTCCAAGCGTCGGAGATCGAAACGGGGGGCGAGGAGCAGATGTCGGCCGAGGGTCCGAGCCGTGTCGCGGCCCGCGGCGTCCAAGTAGTCGACGGGACTGCGGCCGTCGATGCGCGCCAGTATCAGGACGGCGGTCTGGCGGATCAGTTGCGCGGGGTCGCGCGCCGCGGTCCAGGCGTAGAGGAAGGCGGTGGCGGCCGCGTGGTAGCCCGTAGCGTGTGCGGGCTGATGGATGGTCTTGAGCAGCAGATGGCCGAGGATCCAGGCCGGATCGCCCAGATGGGCGACCTCCCAGTCGATCACCCACAGCTCCTCGGCGCTGTGCCCGACCAGGATGTTCTTCGGCGAGTAATCGCCGTGCACCACGCAGGTCGACGTGTTGGCCATGGCGGTCAGCGTCCGGTCGATCGGCGCGGCCAGATCGGGATGGCGGATGCGCACCTGCTGGTGGAAAGGTGTCACCCGCAGCTGCTCGAATGCGGTCCGTGAACCGAAACGTGGGCGCAGCTCGGCATCGCGCTCGGCGGTGGCGAGCTGAAGTCGGGTCAGGAACAGGCCGAGACGGGCGGCGACGGCGGGGTCGATAACGCCCGCCATTAGGTCGTCTTTCCACGGGTGCCAGTGTTCGGGGGCACGGGCGATGACCAGGAATCCGTCGCTGAATTCGAGAACGGCCGGTAGTGCGGTGGGGTCGATGGTGGCCGCCGTCGCCAGCGCCTGCCCTTCGGTGATGAGTCTGCCGATGTCGGCATGCCATTCCTGTTCCACCCGCAGGCGCGGTAGCGCTTGTTTGACCACCGCGTCGATCCCCGCTCCGGTGACCGCGACCACCTCGTTCGACACGCCCCGGCGAGGGCCAGGACCGTGGGGTCGGCCTCGCCCGCGACGAGGCCCCGTCGGCGCAGGTGCGCGATGACGGTGCGCGCGGTCGTCGTTTCGGTCATCGCGCCAGCTCCGGTGTCCGCAGTTGCAGTGTGGTGAGAACTGCGGGATCAACGATCGATGCTGGAAGTTTGCCGGTCAGCACGTCGAGGGCGTTGCGGGCCGCGGCGCGGGACAGGTCGGCCATCGACCCTTCGGAGCTGAAGGCGTAGTGGGGCGTCAGAACGACGTTGCCCATCCTCCGCAGCGGGTGTGTCCTCGGCAGCGGTTCGGGTTCGGTGACATCGAGCCCGGCGCCGTCAAGGCGTTTGTGGGTGAGGGCCTCGGTCAGCGCGGCGGTGTCCACCAGACCGCCGCGTGCGGTGTTGAGCAGCAACGCCGTCGGTTTCATCAGCGCCAGCTCGTCGGCGCCGATGAAATGGTGCGTCGCCTCGGTGAGCGGCAGATGCAAGGAGACCACGTCGGCGACGCGCAACAGTTCCTCGGCCGAGTCCATCGCGGGGACGTCGCAGGTGTAGCCGGGGCGGCGCACGGTGAGCGGCCGCATCCCCAGCGCGCGGATGCGAGGTATCAGCGCCGAGCCGATAGCGCCCAGCCCGATGAGGCCGAAGACCTTGTCGCGCAACCTGATCGGGGCGGGCAGCAGGTTGCGATTCCAGTTGCCCGCCGCCGTGTCGACGCCGAACGCCATCGGGCGGCGGGCCAGGGCGAGCATGAGCATCAGGGTGTGGTCGGCAACCTCGTCGACGCAGTAGACCGGCACGTTGGTCACGACGATGCCCAATTCGCTCGCGCGCGCGACATCGATATTGTCGACCCCGACCCCGAAGCGCGCCACAGTACGGCAGCGTGGCGCGTTGTCGAGAACCTCGGCGGTGACGTGGGCGAAGCAGGTGGCGATCGCGTCCACGTCGGCGGCCAGCGCCGCCAACCTCGCCGGATCGGTGCTGTCGGCGACCACGAGCTCCACTCCGCAGGGCTCGAGCACCGAGCGTTCCACATCGATGGTCTCGGCGGGATGGTCGGTGATCAGAATGCGGTAACTCCCGCCGTCCTCCAGGGCCGCACCGGCCGCACCGCGGCCTCTTCGATGATGCGGTTGCGCGTTCCGCCGAGGACATCGACCGTGGTCGTGACGACATCGCCCACCTTCAACGGCGAGAACGCGCCACGGCCGTGTCTGCCCCACAACTCGGCCAGACATCCGTTGCGGCAGGTTCCCGAGCCGATCAGGTCCCCAGGCCGGACCCAGGTGCCGCGCGAGGCGTAGGCGACCAACGCGGGGAAACTCCACGCCATCTGATCGAGACTGTCGGTGCCGATGATGTCGTCGTTGACCGCGACCTGCATGCCCAGGTTGAACGACGGCCCGCTGGTCCGGCCGGTCAATTCGTCTGCGGTGACGAAGAATTGACCGAGCGCGGTGGCGGTGTCCTTGCCCTTGGCCGGTCCCAGTCTGAGCCGCATCTCGTGGAACTGGATATCGAGGGCGGAGAAGTCGTTGATCACCACGTATCCGGCGATGTGCGCGGAGGCGGCGTTCACCTCGACGTCGCGGCCCGCCGCCCCGATGACAGCGCCGACCTCTAGTTCGAAGTCGAACTCGCGACATCCCGGTGGGATCGGGACGTCGGAGAATGGCCCGGTGACGGCGTAGGGATTGGAGAAGTAGAAAGTCGGGATCTCCCAGAACTCTTCCGGAATTTTCGCGGCCGGATCGAACAGCTTGACGATGCCCTCGGTATGTGCCGGAAAAGTGGAGAAATCCCGGAACGTCGAAGGACGCAGTGGCGCCAGCAACTCCGCGGACGCCAGGTCGGTCACCGTCAGACGCCGCGCGAGTGCGCGATCGGCGACCTCGCCCAGCAGCCCGGGCACGCCGAGCAACTCGGGCAGCTCGAGTCCCGGCTCGAGATCGACCAGCGACTGCGTCTCATCGAGGACGGCCAGGATGGGGCCGTCGGGAGTGCGGCGGCGTGCGAATTTCATGTCCAGATCCTCGTCCGGGTCGGCGGTGACAGCGGTCCTCGGCGAAACTCAGCCTCGGCCCTGTTCGGAGTAGGGATTGAGCAACTCGGCCTGCATCTCGTCGGACGCGCCCTCTTCGGTGGCGGTGAAACCGTCGGCGGCCGGGAAGGATTCGGTCATCGAGTGCGGCATTGCGCTGTTGCGGTAGAGGCTGTTGGAGCCCTCCGACGGCCTCCAGGTGGGGCATCTCAGTCCGGCACGTAGTTGCGGTAGCCGCCGGAGTTGAGTTCGACGCGCATCAGGCTCGGTTCGCGGAAGTAGAGGAAGTTCTGCTCGCCGATGCCGTGGATCGAGGGCCCGTACTCCATCGCGGTGCCGCGCTCCATCAGGACATCTGCGCAGATCAGCAGTTCCTGGTAGGTGTCGACCCAGAAGGCGATGTGATTGATCCGGCCCGCCCGGTCGGAGGTGTCGAGCACGACACCCAGGTCATGGACTTCTCGTTGGTGGTCACCACGCCGAACACGGTGATCGGTGCTTCTTCGAGGTCTGTGAAGGCCACTGTGCGGAAGCCCAGGGTCTCCGAGCACCAAGCGCAGAATCCCGGCACATCGGTCGCGGCGACGGTGACGTGGTCGAGGAACCGCGGTGCCCCGGCGTGGGTGGAGCGCTTCTCGGGCCGGTCGGGGTAGATCGAGCGGAACTCCGGTTCGGCCGCGAATTTCTCGACCTCGTAGAACAGCCGCATGGGATGTCCGTAGGGACCGGTGAACTCGTAGGCCCTGCTGACACCGGGCGTGTCGGTGGTCCATGCGCCGGTGATCCCGGCCGCTTCCACGCGCGCCGCAGTTTCCTCGAGCGCTTCGGGGCTCGCGGTGCGCCACGCCATCCGACGCAGCGCGGGTTCGGGTCCCTCGACCAGAACCACGCTGTAGGTGTAGTAGTCACCCCAACAGCGCAGATACACCCGACCATCGTGTTCGTGGATCGCTCGCATCCCGAACTGCTCGGCGTAGAACCGCGCGGACGCGGTGACATCCGGGGTGGTGATCTCCACGTGTGCGAGATGACTGAGGAGGTGAGGTAAGGTCTTGCGTCCTTTGGAGCGGAGACTCCGATGTGTCCGGGATCACTAGTGTGGTGGTGTGCGGAGGATCGAAGAACCGGGTCTCGTCCATAGTTGATATCGACGGTGTGAATATCTCGGCCGAGTTGGACCGGGTCGGACCATGACCGACGGCGAACCCGGTGCCCCGATCGCGGTGTGTCGCGGTGGGATGCCTAATGACGCACGGTCGCCGCGAAGCGGCTTTCGGCCTCGTCGATGACGGCGATCTGCTCGAGGATCACGGCGGGGCTGGCATCGCCGACCACTTTCTGCAGCAGCGGAGTGCGATCGAGTACGAGGTCGCGCAGGACGCGCAGGGGGCGCGGGGTGTGGTGGAACAGTTGTCCGATGAAATACGCCTGGTTGGAATGGCGGGCGGTATGCGGCTTGCGCGGCGCCTCGTACCGTTCGAGGGCCGCGCTGACAGCATCGTGATCGGCGAGGTCGACCCCGGCCAGTGTGCGACCGATGAAGTACCCGTCCTCGGTGGCCATGCCCGCGCCGTATGCCGCGTAGGGCGAGGTCGGGTGCGCGGCGTCGCCCGCAAGCGTTACCCGGCCCGAGGACCACCGCTTGATGGGTTTGCGGTCGCGGATCGGCCAGCGCTGCATGTTCTGCGGCTCGGTGGCGCCGATGAGCGAGGTGAGCGGAGCGTCGAACTCAGCGGCGAGTTCCTTGGCGCGTTCACCGATGTCCGCGGTGAACTCTGTCCCGGCGTCGTGGGCCTCGACCACCCACCATTGGTAGCCTTTCCTGCCTTGGTAGAGCATGCCGCTCCAGGTTCCCTGCACCGTGCGGCTGTGGTTGAGGATATTCTCGTCGAAGGGCAGGCCGTCGATCTGCTCGTCCAGTACGAATCCGGCGAGTACGTGCAGGTTGTGCTCGCGCTTGGGGGAGTCGCCCCACAGGGTCGACCGGACCAGCGAGTCGATGCCGTCGGCGCCGATCAGGACGTCGGCTTTCTCGAGGGAACCGTCGGACATGTGCAGGCGCACGCCGTCGCGGTCCTGCTTGAAACTCGTCACGCCCCGGTCGAACTGGATCATCCCCTTCGGGAGCGCGGCGAACATGCGTTCGTACAGTTCCCGGCGCAGCAGGCCGATGTAGCCGCCGTCGTAGTCGCGCACGATGTGCTCGGGCAGTTTGATCAGCGCCCGCCGGTGCCCGCGGAGGTTGCGGAACTCGGTGGTGCAGCCCGCGCCGAGTTCAGCGGTATCCACGCCCATCAGGCCGAGTGCTTTGATCGGGGCGGGCCACAGGTTGAGGATGTTGCCCGCGACCCGCACGTGGGCGTGGCGCTCGAAAACGGTGACGTCGTGGCCTGCCTGGCTTACCGACAGTGCGGTAGCCATTCCGGCCGGACCTGCGCCGATGACGACGACGCGGCCGCGCTTGTTCGAGATCTGATTCATGTGTTCCTGCTTCGGGTACGCCCGGTGGGCCGATGCGGACCCTGCCGTCCTGCGATAGGGCGGTGTGGGGCGCGGCGGTGTCGGGACTGGATTCGATGAAGGGCGACAGACGAATGTGTCGGCCGGGTGCCGTCCATTCTTAGAACCGAAGTGATTAATTCGGTTTAAACATAATGTGTGCTGTGTCACCATCTGTCAATGGCCTTTTCCGGACAGCCGCCGCGCACCGTGCCCGATGACACCGCGGTGCCCGCGCATCTCGCGATCAACGAACCTCGCCAGCGGCGCAGCCGCGAAGCCTGGCGGCGTGTGCTCGAAGCGGGGATCGCTCTGGTCGAGCGCGACGGCTACGAGGGCTTCACGATCACGGCGCTGTCGGAGGCGTCGGGGATCAACCCGCGCGCGATCTACGAACGCGCCGCCAGCAAGGACGCGTTGTTCCTCGCGGTCTACGAGCACAAGATGGCTCAGATGGTCGAGCAACGCGACCAGTTGATGGCCGCCACGACAGAGCCCGGCATCACGCCGACCGAGACGGTGCGACGCGCGGTCCACGCGGTGTTACGACTATTCACCGACGATGCCGCGTTCTTGCGTGCGGTCATGGCGGTCGCGCCCCGCCACCCGATCGTCTACGAGCGAGGTCGCAGACACATCGCGGTCCTCGGTGACCTATTCGCCGGCGCGCTCGAAGGCATAGCTCCCGACCCCCGGCCGCTCGCTGCCCGACTGGCGTTTCGGACGGTGTACGCGATGGCGGTTCTGCGGACCGTGCAGGGCCCGGACTTCCTCGCTCCGGCGCTGGGTTTCGACGAGGAGCTCGCGCACCTGAGCGAAGTCGTCGAACGCTACCTGCAAGTCTCGACACCCATGATCGACTGAGTCGATTTCCTGGGGCTCACCCGGCGGGCACAGCGCATCTCCTGCGCACTGTCGGCACGCCGGACCTGGACCCGTCATCGCCCACTCCCATCGAGCGTGCGCGAGATCCCCTGCGCCGCGACTCGCAACGCGGTCGGGAGCCTGTGCCGATCGCGGGTGACACGGGGTACCACGAGACCCAGCGCTGCCACGACTTCGGCACCGCGGTGGATCGGGACGGCGACCGAACAGGCGCCCAGGGTCATCTCCTCGACGGTAGTGGCGTAGCCGTCGCGCCGGACCCGATCCACGCTGCGCGTCTTTCCCGACGCGGTGGGGATCTCGCGAGAAGGGCGGGAAAACCTGCTCCGCTACGGGGACTTCCTCTTCAACGCCTTCGGCCCCACGAACAGCTCGGTGGAGAAGGGCGCACCACGGATGGCAGAACTGTCGAGATGGGTCGATGCGCAGTGCGGGCGGGAGATGCTATCGGCGCAAGGGTTCGGCGCGCGGACCTGGGAGGCCGCGGACACGGGCGAGATCACCCACGAGCAGGCGCCGCTGGTGGTTCGGTCGTTGCTGTCGGCCGGGGTGGACACGACCGTCAACGGACTTGCCGCGGTGCTGTACGCCTTCCTGCGCCACCCACGACAGTGGGTCCGACTACGGGCCGAACCATCGCTGGCACGAACGGCTTTCGATGAAGCGGTGCGCTGGGAATCACTGGTGCAGACCTTCTTCCGCACCGCGACCCGAGACGTGCGCATCGGGGACATCGCGATCCCGGACGGACAGAAGATCCTCATGTTCCTCGGTGCCGCGAACCGCGATCCCGAGCGGTGGACCGATCCCGACGAGTTCGACCTGTCCCGCAACCCGTCCGGGCACGTCGGCTTCGGGATGGGAATACACGAGTGCGTGGGACAGTACGTCGCCAGACTGGAATCCGAAGCGTTGCTGACCGCCCTGGTCTCCCGGATCGCGTTTCGAATCGGTGGCTCCCGCGCGCCGCCACCTCAACAACACCCTGCGGTCCTGGGAGTCCATCCCGGTCGCCGTGGTGCGGTAGCCGCGCTCTGCAGGCCAAAGGCATACCGCCGAGATCGGCGTCCCCGGGCTTCGAAGCCGCCGAGACGGACAAGTGACGGGCGTCCGCGCGTCGCACCTGCCCTCGGGACGCGCCGCGCGGATAATAGACGAGTCGCTACGCGGTAGGACGTTTCCGCAAGACGAAGCCCGAAATCAGAAGGACCAACGCGATACCGGCGATCAGGAGCGGTGCAACGACTGTGAGAACAGTCACGAAGGTGCCCACCGAGTCCGCAGCCGAGTTCCTGGATTCGTCGGTCGTTTTTCACGTCGGTGGCCATCATCGGAACGAGGTCGACCGATCGGTCACCCACTTGGGCGACGGCGTTGATCGTCTGCCGCTGTGCGGCGTCGATCGGGGTCCCGAGTTGGCGGTCGGCACCGAGTGTGAGCAGTCCAGTGGACCGATAGGTGAATGGGATAACGGCACCCGCACCGGGCAACGCGCCTTGCAGGGTATCGCGTGATTCGGCGGGCAGGATCGGGAGCATGGCTGCGACGGCATCCTTGGGCAGGACCAGCGGGAGCGACTGCAACATCGCCGGATCCCGCAGTGGGCCGTTCGTCGCGATAGCGTACAGATGCAACCTCGCGCCCGGAAATCGTTGCCGAGCCGGTGTATTCGGCCGTTGCCGCTGTCCGGGTGTCGGCGTCCCAGAACCGCAGCGAACTGTCTGCAGGAGGCTCGGCGGGGAACGAGGCGGTCAAACCCGACTGCTCCTCCACCTCGATGCCACCGGGCGCCGCCGACTTCTCGAGGGAACGGCGGTCGACCGCGTACACGTGGCTGTTCTTGATCGCCAGGCCGTTCGGACCGTCGATCGAGGTGTCCTCGTGATAGACGACCGAGTCCGCGGTGGAGTGGGGTGAAGTACATATGACGTTCGACGGTGATCGGCACGGAAGCAGTACGGATACTCGTGCCGCAGGTGTTGGTGACGATCCGGTCAGAAGCCCCGGGACCGACTGTCGCTGTCACTGAAAGTTGGCTTGCCGCAGTGACACCCGCCACCTTCGAAGCCTCCTCCACTTCCTCGACTGACATGGCTGGACTGGTCGCGTATTTCGCGGGTTCGGGCTACGTCGAATGTCCTATACATCACGCGACACATGGACATGTCAGGTACGTCGAAAGGCTATGTTTCGTGCCGCTGCGGGGTCCTAGAATTTACTGCGAGGTGAAGCCCACTGCGGAAACAGGAGGAATCGCGGTGAGCGACTGTCGACTTGATCGCCGCCTTCTCCTCTTCCTGTCGTGATCGATGTGTGCGGTGAGATATCGGACACTTGCTCAGAAACTATGGGTTTCGTGATTCTTCCGAAAAAGTGGTTCGATTCGTCTCGATCACCGAACGCGCGGAAACTGTTTGTCGGTGTCCGCACTCGAATGCTGGCCGTCGCGGTGATCCCGAGCCTGGTTTTGGTCGTCGGAGCCGCAGGCTCGATCTCTCGCTCGACGGCGCAGGCGCAACAGACCAGAGTCTGGGCCGATGTCGTCCGCCAATCGACGCCGCGCGCGGCCGATTTCATCGGCGCTCTGTTCAAGGAGCGGCAGCTGACAATGTTGCGGGTCGCGCACCGTCCGGTCGATGTAGGCGGGTTGGTTTCCGAGCGTCGACGCGTGGACGTCGCTTTCGGCTTGCTGGCACCGTCGGTTCATGGTTTCGACAAGTTCAGCGCTGGTGCGTTCGGCGCACTCGGCGCGGAGGCAGGAAAGGCCTTCCAAGAACTGGCGGTGTTGCGCGCCAGGGTCGACGCTGGTGGCGGGACTCTGGACGAGGTCTACCGGACCTTCGAGCCACTGACCTCGGCTGGTGCGACCGCAGTCGAGATCCTGTCTCGCCATGCTCCCGACGTGACCGCCGCTGTAACGTTCATGATCACCGCGAACCTCTATCGCGCAGCCGACGACATATCGGCGGCGCGCGCGTTCGAAGCGGCAGCCGCTACCGAGAGCGGCTTCGACGGTGAGTCGCTGCGCTTGTTCGCCGGAAGCGTCGGCGCGTACCACAACGAACTCGAGGTGGTCGCGCGCAGCCAAGAACCAACGATTCGCGACGAGATCGCTGGACTCCTCGCCGGTCCCGCCTGGCAGCGACTCGGGCAACGTGAGCAGTCTTTGATAGCCCGCGGCGCGCTGGACGCCGATCTACCGGTGACGGCCCGGAAAGAGCGCCAGCAGACGCTGGAGCCAGACCAAACAGGCTCCGACTCGAGTTCCGTAGAAGTCGTCGGAAAGGTGATGGCGGTGTGGCAAGCCGCCAACGAAGCTAGTCGGCAGCGAGCGGGTGACATCGCCTCAGAGGCGAGGAGCGCCGCGATCAGGACGAGCATTGCTCTCTTCTCGGTGGCAGCTCTGGTCTCGCTGCTTAGTTTCTGGCTGGCCACCCGGATCAGCTCGCGGTTGCGGCGTTTGCGTGCGCAGACACTTGTCATGGCGGAGGAGACACTCTCCGAGGTCATGACGCGTATCCGCGCGGGCGAACGGGTCGACGTCGAGTCCGCGCTGCCAGGATTGAAATTCGGACGCGACGAGATCGGGCAGGTGGCCGCTGCGTTCGAGACGGCGCAGCGTGCCGCAGTGTCCGCAGCGCTGAATGAAGCCAAGACCCGTGAAGCCGTCAATGCGGTCTTTCTGAACCTTGCGCATCGCAGTCATCTGATGGCCCATCGGCAATTGGAAGTCCTCGATGCCGCTGAGGCGCGCGAAGAGGACCCGGTGTCCATGAAGCTGCTATTCCAGCTCGATCACCTCGCCACCAGGGAACGGCGCAACGCGGAGAATCTGATCATTCTCGGCGGTGAACGGCCGGGCAGGCAGTGGCGAAATCCTGTGTTGCTGCGCGACGTGGTGCGTGGTGCGGTCGCCGAGACCCAGGACTACTCCCGAGTGCACTCGGCGCGCTTTTCTGAGGTGCGGGTCCGGGGCGCCGTGGTCGGTGACGTGACGCACTTGCTGGCCGAACTCGTCGACAACGCGACTTTCTTCTCGCCACCGGATGCGTCAGTCGAAGTGTCGGGAAATCTCGTGGGCAAGGGGGCGATAGTCGAGATCGTGGACAAGGGAATCGGGCTGGCGTCGGGAGATCTCGACCGTCTCAACGCTGTCCTTGCCAGCGCTCCGAATTTCGGCATGATGCAGCTTTCCAGCGATTCGCGTCTCGGTATGATCGTGGTGTCGGTCTTGGCCGCCCAGAACAAGATCAAGGTGCGGCTGACCGAATCCGACTACGGCGGAGTCAAAGCAGTGGTTCTCATTCCGTCGGAGCTGCTTGTCGCGGAGGATTCCGAGGCAGGAGCGGGGCCGCTATCTCCTGTACGCGCGACCGGTGACCTCGTCGGTGGCGAGCGATTCCGAATGAGTTTGGTCGCCGCAGCTTCCGCTCTCGATGAGCCCCGGACTTTCACCCCTGCCACCGTCGGACGGCCCACACGCCAGGAGACCGTGCTGGAGGAACTGGGCGAGCGACCGCTATTGCCTCGGCGACAAAAACTGGAGGGACCAGCCGCCGAGCCGCCCGAGATCCCTCGCCCAGTCGCGGGTTCACGAGCAAGATCTTTGTCTGCGCGATCACCGGAGCAGGCCCGCGATCGTATGTCCGATATCGCCGACGGAACTAAACAGGGCCGCGGTATTGGGCCCGATACTCCCGAAAGGATGATATGACGGCGCGTTCTTCGTCCAATTTGAACTGGCTTCTCGATGAACTGGTCGATCGCCTACCGGGGGTGCACCAAGCGACGTTACTCTCCACAGACGGGTTGCTTGTCGCCCGCTCTTCCTCGATGTCGAAAGATGAGGCCGAACATTTCTCGGCGCTGTCGTCGGCTCTGTACGGTCTGGCTCGCAGTGCGGGTAGCCGGTTCGGGGGCGGTGGCGTTCTTCAGGCGGTAGTCGAACTTGAGGAGGCGGTCATGTTCGTAACAGCGGGCGGCGCAAATACTTGTCTGGCCGTGTGGGCAGCTGATTCGGCGAATATGGGGTTGGTGGCCTTCGAGACGAATCAGACCATACAGCGGGTCGGCACGTACCTCTCGGCGGCGGCGCGCACCGACCGCGTGTCACCGCAGGTATGACGCCCGCGCGCCGCTCCTGGTTCGAGGATGACGCGGGATCGGCCATTCGCCCGTACTCCGTCGTCGGCGGTCGCAGCGGTGAGAGGCGCTTCGAGCTCGACATGATTACTATCGTCGCGACGACGCGCACAGACCGTGGCCTCGGGCGAATGCAACCGGAGCACAACACTATCTTGCGGCTGTGTAGTCCGGCGATGTCGGTGGCTGAGGTCGCCGCGCACCTGCGCCTTCCGCTCACCGTCACCAAGATCCTCATCGGCGATCTCATTCACGATGGCTATCTGAGTTATCGGAAGCCCGCGCAAGAGAAAGACTCATCTCAAGACACCCAATTGCTCCGGGCGGTGTTGGACGGAATAAGACGGATCTGAGCGATCCGGTCAAATGTGAACGCGGGATCCACGGTCGGGATGGCGGCCAGGTCAGGACGGCCTCTGCGAGCGACAGATGAATGCCTATGCAACGGTGTCTCCCGCTTCGTAGATCTTGGGTGTGGATAAGCCGGGCGGTGTTCATGCCTGATTCCCTGACCGGGGCGATCGGCGGGTCGGGTGCCGTACCCGCGAAGTCCCAGCGGACCGAGGGCATTTCAGGCCGCACGGCGAATTGGTACACTACGGACCCCGAGAGGCCGCTCGCGGAGCCGGGCGCGCTGAAGGCCCTGCCGCCCCTACTTCCGAAAGCATCGGTGGAGCTCTTGTCGGTGGTCGCCTCAACGGGGTCGCTCGACGCGCTCGAGGCCGCGCTGTCCACGGTGACGGTGCTCACTGAAATTGGCTCTGGCGCTGATTATGTGATGAGAGATCATGTCGCGAGGAGTATCTGGGCTCTGAGGAGATCGAATTTCGCCCGCCCGTATCCATCTCGCTTGAGCCGCTTAAGCTGATCAAGAGAGCCATGTACGGCCGAGCACGATCGACCTGCTCCGACTCCGTGTCCTGCCACCACGTAACCGCCGCACCGATCATCGAATGTGGGACAGAGCCAATTTCAGGGAGCGCCGTCATGGTTGCCTGCGGGTCCGATCAACCCGACTATCTCGCTGCGTGCACACTGCTGACGCGCTGGTCTTTCTCCCCACGTAGAAGTGACCGAGTCAGCGTCGAGGCGTGTCAACAGAACGCCAATGTGGACCATCTGACGGAATGTCAATGTGGACCATCTGGCCGGTCGGGTTGATGGTTTCAGTCTTCAGTTGTTCCGGCGGCGGGGACGCGGCCGAGGTCGCGGTCCTTGAGCCGGTAGCTGTCGCCTTTCAACGCGATGACCTCGGCGTGGTGGACGAGGCGGTCGATCATGGCCGCGGCGACGACGTCGTCGCCGAAGACCTCGCCCCAGCGGCCGAAGACCTTGTTGCTGGTCACGATGAGCGAGGCGCGTTCGTAGCGGGAAGAGACGAGTTGGAAGAACAGGTTGGCGGCCTCGTTCTCGAACGGGATGTAGCCGACCTCGTCGATGACGAGCAGTGGGTAGCGGCCGAGCTTGACCAGTTCGGCCTGTAATCGGCCGTGGTGGTGGGCCTCGGCCAGGCGCGAGACCCACTCGGCGGCGGTAGCGAACGCGACCCGATGCCCGGCCTGACACGCTCGCATCGCCAACCCGATCGCCAGATGGGTCTTGCCTGTCCCGGGTGGGCCGAGGAAGACGACGTTGTCCTTGGCGGTGACGAAGTCCAGGGTGCCCAGGTGGGCGATGACATCGCGTTTGAGCCCGCGGGAGTGACCGAAGTCGAACTCTTCCAACGATTTGCGGTGCGGGAAGCGAGCCGATCGGATACGTCCCTCACCGCCGTGGGACTCGCGAGCGGAGACCTCGCGTTGCAGGCAGGCGATCAGGAACTCCTCGTGGGTCCAATTCTCGGTGCGGGCGCGTTCGGGTAGTCGTTGGGCGGCTTCGCGCAGGGACGGCGCCTTCAGCGCGCGGGTGAGGAAGTTCAGTTCGGCGGTGAAATCCCTTGTGGCGGTCGATGTTTTCGTGGTGGTTCTGGTCCTGGCGGTCATCAGGCCACCCCGCCTTCGATATCGATGCCCAGTGCGGTGTCGTAATCGGTCAGGGCGCGTTGCTCGACCTCGGGTTCGGGTGCCGGTCGCAGGACACCGATCCGGCCGCGCCGCAACACTTTCCCCGCCTCGACATGAATCGGGTCGGACAGGGTTTGATGCCAAGCCCAGATCCGTTCGTGATCGGCCACTACCCGCCCGGCGGAAAACACCCGGACCCGATCCAGGTCTGCGACGATCTCGATCCGGTGCCCGATCACCGCCGGATGCACCGAGTAGTCGTTGGAATCCAGACGAATGTAGTGATCGCGCGGTAGTCGTGCTGATCGCCGCCAACCGGTCACCGGCGCGACCGGAGGCAACTCCAGCATCGCCTGGCGGTCCGCGGTGATCCGGTCGGTCGGCGCGCACCCCAACGCGCGGCGCGTCCGACGATTCACCAACGTCAGCCAATCATCGAGTTGAGTATTGAAATCAGTTGGGTCGCTGAATGATCGGCCCGGAAGGAACGAGCGTTCGAGATAGTCATGGGCTCGCTCGATCATGCCTTTCGCCTCAGGATCGGCAGGCTTGCAAACGAGTACCTTGGTCCCCAGCGTCCCCCGGAAAGCTTGGCATTCCGCGGTCAGTTCACTGCGGCCACCACGCCAACGGCCGATCGCGCCTTCCCCGTCCCAGACCAGAACCCTCGGCACCGACCCCAACCGGTGGATATGAGCCCACCAGCCCGCGAACAGATCCTCGGCATGCCGCGACGGGATCAGCATCGCCATCAACCACCGCGAATACCCCGACACCATCGTCAGCACCGGTAACTGTTTCGGGCCACGGACCTGACCGAACCCGACCGGCAACTCGATCGGCGGGAACCAGAAATCGCACTGGGCGATCTCACCGGCCACATACGTCGTCCTCGACGCCGGGTCCGGCGGCAGATACACCGGCCGCAGCTCGGCGACCCGGCCCGAGAGCACCCGCACAGACCGAGTCCAGCCGATCCGTTCGGCGATCACCGTCGAGGGCATCGTCGGATAAACACGCAGCAATTCCCTGATCTGTGGTTCGACTGCGTCCACGACCGACCCCTTGGACGGCCGCTGATACTTCGGCGGCCCGTCCGAGGCCAAAGCCCGCTTCACAGTATTGCGGGACACGCCCATCACCCGGGCGATCACCTGGATCGGCATACCCTCCGACCGGCGCAAACGACGAATCTCAGCCCAATCCTCCACAGCAAGCATCCCTTCGGTCCTCCCTGGCTCGGATAAAGCCAGGGTCACCGACCAGATGGTCCGTTTTGAGTTGCCGCGCGGTGATCAGTTTTCACGTTCTGCCGACAAGGCGCCCACCGCGCAACCTCAGGAACGAGGCTGAGTCTGCGGGAACACCGCTGGAAGAGCGACGACGAACGGGTCCCCACGAATCCCCGCGAAGCCGACTCGCCGTCACGGGATACGCCTCGTGCCCAGACCGCCTCCGGCATTCGTTCGCGACGGACACCCGTCTCAAGCGTTCGGTTCGCCCTCCTGAGAACCGGTTACCCGGTGTGGGGAGGTACCAATCCTTCGCGGACCGCGACCAAGGCCGCTTGTGTCCGCGAATTCAGTTGCAACTTACGCAGCACATTGCTCACATGCGTGCGCGCTGTGCGCTCACTGATAACCAATGCCCTGGCGATAGACTTATTTGAGCTGCCTGTCGCAACCAGGCTGAGAACAACCTTCTCACGCTCGGTGAGTGTGGCCATGCCGGTCGGCGGGGCGCCGATATCGCGTGTCAGTTGTCGCGCCACCACCGGATCCAGGAACACATCGTTACGTGAGGCGGCCCGAATAGCGGCAACGACTTCCTCGGGGCACGCGCTCTTGAGTAGGTAGCCAGAGGCGCCGCTCGCCAGCGCCATGTGCACGCGCTGCATCTCGCCGAAGGCGGTCAGCACCACAATACGAACATCTGGATGTGCGCGCGTGATCTGTGCTGTCGCGCTGGCTCCGTCGATGCGAGGCATCATCAAATCGAGCAGCACTACCCGAGGTAACGAGCGGTAGGCGGCCATCGTGGCCAGCTTTCCCATCGCTTCGTCACCGTCGACTGCCTCGTCGACAACTTCGATATCATCGAGCAGTTCGAGGTAGGCGCGTACACCGCGACGGACCACCCAGTGATCATCGACGATCATGACCGTGATTGATTCCTGTGCGGCGCCGTTCACCGTTCGTCGCGCCGTTCGGCTGTGTTGGTGACTGCCCCCGCACCGGTGCGGGCCTCGGTCGTCTCTGTGGCGATTGTTATGTGCGCGTCCAACGGCACGGCGAATCCGACGATTGTGCCCGCATGACGCCTTTGCTTGACGGTGAGCGTTCCGCCCCAATGCGCGGCACGTTCTCGCATCGTGCGCATGCCGAGGCCCACGCCAGTGCCAGAGTCCGCGGCGAGTCCGCATCCGTCATCGGTGACCGAGCCGCGTAGCGTGGCTTGCCGCACCACGAGTCGGACAGTCACGCGGCCCGCGTCAGCGTGTTTGACAACGTTGTGGATCGCCTCGGCGACGATGCGATATACATCGTCGGCCACCGCCCCGGGAATCCGGTCGAGCCCGGAGCCGACGACGATATCCAATCGCATCCCGGTGCGATTCCTGGTGCTCTCCGCGAGCGTGCGTACCGCCTCTTCGAGGCTGCCACGTTCGATTGCCGAGATCGGACGCAGTTCGTGCACCATCGCGCGCAGATCGGTCAGCACGGTCTGCGATAGCAGTCCGATATCGTCGGCGACGCGGGTAACCGAGCGCGCGGGCACGGATTCGCTGCGTTCGGCAATAAGAGTCAAAGATTTCGCTTGCATGGAGATCGAAAAGACCTGTTGGACAATGGAATCGTGCAGGTCGCGAGCCAGCCTCTGGCGTTCTTCGCGCCGCACTCCCTCGCGTACGCTGTCCAACAAGGCCATGTCTTCGATGGCGACCGCGGCCTGCTCGGCCATCAAGTCGAGGAAGTCTAGGGTGGTAGCGGTCACCGACCGGCCGGGGGCAAAGAAGACATTGATTGTGCCCTTGACTTGGCGGCGGACAGGCAGCGGCACTGCGGCGAAGGAATCCCATTTGCGTTCACTCAGGTAGTCATACAACGGCTCCCAAGCAGGGTCCGAACGAATGATGCTCCACCGTCGCCTCACAACCGTCGGTCGCCCCGAGTCCATGGCGTCGAACATGGCCACTGTCGCGCCGCGTGCTTCGCATTCGAGGAGGCGTTCGGGGAAGTCGGGCCAGTGCGGGAACCCCGCCGAACCCATGACCCGCAGACCGCGGTTGCTCTGGCCGGCAGTGAGGATTTGAACCGCAGCCACCGAGTCCTTCCGCAGGATCTCCTCGGCCAGCGCATCCAGCGTTTTCGACGCTGACTGCGGCGTCTCCAGACTCGCGGCGGCCCGCACCACCGCAGCGACGCGCCGCGAGCGGTGCAGTTCGTCGTTCACGTCCCGGAACGCCATGATGAATCCGTTTCGTGGGTGGGTGAGGTCCGAGAGGAGAGTTCGCGTAGGCGCCCTCCGGACGGTGCCCATCGGATCGTGTGGTCGTCTTCGCCGCCGAGCAGTACACGAACTGTGGATGACTCTGGGGCCGTTTGGGACGGTGCCGGGAGGCCGCACAAGTCCGGCGCCGACCGCTCCAGCAGGCGGGCGCCATCGGCGTTGACCCAGGTGAACCGCTCCGGTAGGTCGACGCCCGCTGCGCCCTTGGGTGCTAGTTCTGCGATCCGGACGATCTTCGGCCGCAGTATCGCGGATCCCGGCGATCCCACATCCGACATCTTTCGCTTGGCGTTCTCCGCCTCGGCGACGTCCTCTTGCCGTCGAAACGACGGGGAGGTACTTGGTAAAACCATCACTTGTCCCACTCGGCCGATCGTGAACGGCGCCAACGGCGATCGGAATTGTCGACACCCCTGATCGCGCGGCACGCCGACTGCGCGCTCCCTACAATTTCTTTCCGTAAGACATTCAGGATACTGAACGAAGCAGCGGCAGACGGCGAGTTTACATCTGGATCAGCGATGCGAACGCATCAACGGCCGCTCTGGTGGGCCGAGCAGTCATTGCCCGCGCTGGACCACGGAAGCGATCTTCTCGGGGCAGGCGTCCTCGACTAGTGCATTGTCCATGAACGTTCACCGGTCAGGCGGCGGTTGTTTTGGTTCGGGGTCGGCCCCAGCGTTGCTGACGTTCGCTGCAGATGCGTGCTCGTTCGCGGCGTTGTGCGGTGAGCACGTCGGGGTGGCGGGCGTTGGCGTTGCGCCAGCGTAGGTAGTCCTGCAAACGTCGGGTCAGCACCGGGTGGTTGGGGTGGTCGGAGTCGCCCATGACGAAGGTGCGCAACGGCCCGAACTGGGCCTCGATCGGGTTCGCCCACGAGGCGTTGGTCGGGGTGAAGCACAACTCGACATTGTTTGCGGTTGCCCAGCAACAGATTCGGGGTGTCTTGTTCGCCGAGAGGTTGTCCAGGATCACATAGATCGGGGCACTATCGGGGCGCGCGGACCGGATCGAATTCAACGCGGTCAGGCTGTGGTCACCGCCCTTGCATCGGCGGGTGACACCCCACAACTGGTCCTCACCGAGGCTGTAGCAGCCGTGGAAGTAACGAACGCCGTGAGTGCGGCGGTAGGTCGCCGGCAGCCGGTGTGGTTTCGACTTCGGCGCCCATGCCGACCCGTGCGTCGGGCGGATCGACAACGGCCCGAACTGATCGAAGGCGAAACACCGGTCGGGGTAATCGGTGGTGACCTGCTCGATCCGGTCCAGCTTCGCTTCCTTGTCGGGGTCCTTGGACTCCTTCCACGTGCGTGTGCGCTGGAAGGAGATACCGCGATCGGCGAGGATCTGCCGCAGCCGCTCACGACCGATGCACACCACGCGCACCGAATTATCGATCAGATAGCCGCACAGTTTGCGCAGACTCCAGCGGGTGAACGGCCGCCCGAGCTTCGCCGGGCGGGTGGTGGCCGTCTCGATGATGTAGTCGATGTCTTCATCGGTGATCAGGCGGGGACGGCCTCCCGCCCACCGAGGGTCCAGCGCGGCCAGGCCCTTGGCGTTGAAGACGTGGATGACATCGCGGACGGTGTCCTCGTCGGCGGCGACCAGCCGGGCGATCGCAGCCACCGACGTACCCGACGACGAGGCCATGATGATCATCGCCCGGCGTACGCGGATCGCCGAACCCTTCCCCCGACGCACGATCTGTTGCAGTCGTTGCCCTTCCGCGTCGGTCAACCGACGTGCTCGAACCGGTTCAGCCACTCCCACTCCACAGTCTCGACAGCGATACCGCCATCGAGACTGCCCCAACACCACCAACCCCGCCGGGAACCCGGCGGCGTGTCACCCGACCCGGCCAACGTTCGTGGCCAACGCACTAGATAGCCTTCCGCGCCGTCGGCCAGGGCGGCGGCGACGCGATGCGTAAGGTCGAAGCCTGTCAGGATCACTACGCGCACCCCCGGATAGCTGTGGGTGATCCGTCTGGTAGCGGCCACGCCATCCAGGAACGGCATAGCCAGATCCATGAGGACCATGTCCGGCAGACCGCCGCATTCGCCCAGATTGTGCAGCAGAGTGAGCGCTTCCGCACCGTCGCCCGCCTCGGCCGATGACCTCGATCTCGAGCGCTTCGAGAAACTCACGCAAGCTCCGCCGGACCATCGCGTGGTCATCTACCAGGACGACCTGCATCGCGTGCATCGCGTGCATCGCCACCTGTCTCACCCGTGGTCCTCCTCTATCGGGTACACCGGACCGATTTCGCTGTATGTCTCCAGCATGCGACCCGGATGCGACCGCGTCACCTTTGCGAGAACGGTCAGGTGATCCGGCTGGGTTCGGCCTACGACATTTGTCACGTACGCGATACCGCTGAAGGCCAGTGTCTGCAAGTGGTTCGAATCCTGAAGTCGGCCGCTTCCTCCGGTGAGATGTATTGACCCGCGACTCGACGAGGAACGAGGGAGACCCATCCGGGGCATACGATTGCCTGGCCGCGACCAGCCCGATGGGGTCATGGCGATCGCGACGCTCGCTTTCCATCCAGCGGCGGGTTCGCGCCGGGCGCGCGATTGGGGTGGCCCTGAGATGTTCGAACAGGGCGGGTGTGGGGCGACTCGACCTGCGGGCTCGCCCCCGGTCGGTCGGATTCGGGCACGCTCACGGAACACCTCACGCAGTGACCCTGACGAGCGGCAACCGTCACGACGTCACACAACTCGGACCTTGAGCGCACCGTGACCGAAAGATTCCTCACAGCAGAGGCTTTCGACTCGTCTCGTCACTGCCCGGTCAGCTGAGTGATTGCTGAGGCCGACAGGCCCACCGCCGTGCCGAAGAAGCTTCTCGAGCCGCGGGCGCGAAGGTCTCGGTGGACAGGCCGTGTGGGATACAAAGCTGAAGCACCTCGCAAAATCTGCGGCGAGTGTCGGCACCGGGCCCGGCAAGATCGCCGAGGAAAACCGTTTACGCTTACCGGCTTGCGCATCGACTCGCTTCTCGTTCGGTCCGTGGGCGGCCAGCTCGGCTTGCAGCGCCGCGGCAAGCATCCGTCCTGATCGGTCGGCAGAGCCGCCCTCGATTGCCGCGAGCATGCTTGCCTCCGGCCCGGCATCGGCGCGTTGGACTGATCAACCCTTGCGTACGACGATCATCCGGGAAGCTACTCTTCCCGTTTATTCACGAGTCGATCGTTGCTCCCGCTGACGCGCCAGCATGCATAGGATCCTTCCGCAGGTCAGGACTGGCTCGGTCGGACGCGCTCAGCCGGTGTGGTAGCACTTCTGCGCTTCGAGGATTCCCGCACACCCCTCCCGATCGGCTCCGCCAACCGCTCAAGAATACCGAGGAACCACCGGTGACCGGGATCAAGTTAGCGACTGGGATGCCAGTAGACAGCATGGGTGAGATTGGGAAGCTCCAGCGGTAGGTCGAGCAGGCGCAACTCATCGTGCGGGTATCGGTCGTAGAGTCTGGCCGGGATCAGCACCAGCAGGTCGGTGCCGACAATTAGATCGGCGATTACTGTGAAATTCTCGACTCGTACGGCGCAACGACGATCGACGCCCCAGGTCGAGAGTGTGGCGTGGACTGGAGAGATCAATGGATGATGGAAAGGCACCACCCACTTGGCCGCACTGGCCTGTTCAATCGTGAGCCGCTCGCCGATCGAAGTATTGCCGCGCCACGTCGCACATAGCCAGTGGTCTTCGAACAGCATCACGCTCGGAATCTCGGACGCGGCGAAGAATCCGCGCGGAGCGATCAGGATATCGAGATTTTTCAGCTGATCGAGGGGCTTCAGTATGTCGTTCGGATCCAACGCGCCGATATCTAGCACCACGTTCGGGGCTGCCTGGTTGACTTCAGCGACGATGTGCGGACCGAGCACTGCCAATGTCGCGTCCGAGCAGTGCACCACGAAACGCCTCTCCGCAGTCTCGGGTTCAAAGCGTAGCTGGGCTCGCAGGAGCTGCTGGAGTTGGTCGACAGTCGGGCCGAGTTGATCGTAGAGACCTTGCGCAAGTGGAGTCAGCTCGTACCGCACGCCGACGCGAGCGAGCAGTTCATCGTCGAAATGACGGCGAAGCCGGGCGAGTGCAGCACTCGCCCCTGGCTGACTGAGACCGACCCTTCTGCCGGCACGAGTCACGTTGCGTTCTTCGAGCAGGGCGTGGAGGACCACCACCAGATTGAGATCGAGACCGGGCAGCTCCATGCACCGACGGTATGTGACCGCCGTCATAAACCTGCCGGCTACCTCTCGATGCGAAATGGTTGCGTCCGGCAAGGTCGTGTATGAGCCCGGCGCCAGTGAAGTCTGAGCGTGTCGTAGCCGAGTAGCGGATGGTCGCCGCGTGATCCTCGGCAGACCGACCAAAGTCTTCGAGGAGAAAGCTCACGCGATGACTGCTGTCCAGCTTATCGACCCGGAAACCGTCTCTGCCGACCAACTCGCCGAACACAATCCTGACCTGCTGCGTGACGTTGTGTCCTCGTTGCACCGGGCGATCTTCAAATCCACCCGGGTGCGCCTGGCCCGCTACGGCGTTCCGGAACGGACCGTGTTGCTGCACGTCCCTCCCGCCCGCAACCCCGAGCTGCGCGCGGCGCTTCCCGGCACCGGCCAGCAACGCTCGAGCCTCGGGGTGCGCTTCAGCGATGCCCCCGGCCCGCGATGATGCGGGGCCGGTGAGAACGTCGGCACCGAGCCGGTGTTGCTGAGCGCACAGGTGGGTCCGTGGAGAGCGCGGGCTGAACACCGGTCCGTCAGCGCGACATCCCCGCAGCTCACGCCGAGGGGCCGCGGCGGGTGCACGAGCTGGCCGCCGAGGCTACTCGGCAGCGGCATCTGCTGAACACCGAGAGTGTGCCGATCCCTGATCGGGTCGCTCGGCAACAACAGATCGATCGAGTCGACCGCGAGCGGGACATGCTCGTAATCACGCTCCGAGGCGACGGTGTCTCGCCGGTCTGGGTGGATGTCGCACGGCGACTCTGATTCGACCAACAGCCCTGGCCCCCGGCGCAGATTCTGCCCCCGCTCCCACGGGCGACACTATCGCGCGGGAGCCATCACCGCGTCGCCTCCGACACCCAGCTGCTCGCCGACATAGCCGCGATCGCTACGGCTGGCCAGCACCTGCTGGACCACCACCAGATAACAATCGACCCGAACTCGGCGGCCGAGCACCAATTCCGACGCAACATGCAGGCGATCTGGCTACACCGGGGGCGCCTTCGGCGACACTGCGCGCCGAAGACTCACCAAAATCCCCGCACGCGACATCACCGATGCCACGTTTCCCGCTCTCACGGACTGGCTCGAACGAACCCGCACCCGCCTGACCGGCACACTGCCCGCCGCCCCCGCCTGCTCGAGGCACGTGTGGTCATCGGTGACTTCAAAGCCGACCGCAACCTGCGGCAGCGGCATTCAGCGTTGGGCTACAGAACACCGGCCGAGTACGCTGCGGCCTGCACCCACACCCACCATCCGGTGGACTGCGGGATCAACTGAAACTGACGAAACAACCCGGACTCTACTCCCGGGTGGTCGCGCTATCGGGGACCGGCCATGGAAACTGAGGAGTTGCGCGAAAGGCAGATCCGCAACCTATGGATTTCGGCACCGACCCGCAGAGGCTGAAAGCGCTCAGTTGACGCTGGTAGTGCACCCGCGAGCAATCAGAGCTGATAGAAGCACCCACGCGCCGTGGCTGGATTTGGGGTAGTGGCCAGTGAGCTTCTCGATAAGCTTCAATCGGACCTCTACGGTCCTGGGGTGAACTCTGAAGCGCGCTGCGATGGCGGTTCGGTTCTGCTCGTTAATCAAATACTGATAGAGCAGCTCTAGCAGGTCAGGATAGTCTTCTAGAGGGGCAAGTATTGCGGCGAGGTGGTCTCTCGCTTGTCCAGGACGTGACAATTGAATCTCTCTCACCATGTCATCGAAATGGTACAAGCCACTTGGGTACCTAAGCCTACGGACCAAGTCGAGGAGTTGGTGCGTCTCTTCAACAGCTGTGGGGACATCTATGTAGTCGGCGACCGCCACGGCAGCAGCGATAGAAATCTGCCCGGAGTCGCACAACTTTTGGATGAGCAATTCGAGATCCTCCTCGACGAAGGCTTCCGTGGGTAAAACTACGGTACCTCCGCTGATGCTCAGCAAAGTGAGAGCGCTTGTTCCGCAAGATTCGGCGAGCATGGCACGAAGTTGTGTGAGTGTTCGAAATCTGAGAATGCGACCGGATTGCGGCATGGAGTTTTCTTCGGAAGTTGCGATATGAAGAGCAAGCACTGTAAAGCGCGATTCTGTTTCGGATTCGAAGTAACTTGACGTTATGCGAGGCTGATATCTGCTCGTCGCAGCCGATGTCAGCACATCGGTGTTGCTCGATTCGTAGGCTTTCACTCGTACTTCATCGATGTAGGCGGCTGTGATGCGTGTAGTGAGCACATCCTGGACCTCGATGAACTGTCGCATGGACTTCGAAAGAGGGCAGTGTCGTTGCCGACACGGCTCGGTGCAGTCCTGTGAGACTGAGTTGATGGGATCGAGAAAAAGCCGGAAGCCAGAATATACGGCGTGCAGGACAGAATCGAGGCGAATGTCGGCAGCGGCGAGCACCTTCGCTGTCTCATCGATTTGTCGGATTTCCCACTGTGATGGGTGGAGGCGCTCCGATCGCTCCGCGTGTTCGATGCAACTCATGACAATCGAGCTGATACCAGAATGTATCTCTCTGAGGACCTGACCGTCGATCGGAGTGCCCTCGGCGATGCGCTCGGTTATGTAGTCCACCGTTGCGCTGGAAGGAAGGTCAGGCGACGATCGGCAGTCGGAATGTGCTTCAACTGGTAGCACCGAGGACGGTTGAAACCCGGGGGGCGTGCTGATTTGATAGCTAGCTCGCTGATGCTGGACTTCTGGTCGGCTCCGTTGTTCGCCCGTGTGGGTGGTCTTCTCCACGGCCATCAGAATAGCTGGTTTCTTGCGCCAATCTGAATTGTGGCCCATGCGATGAATGGTGCCTCCTTACTGGCACCGTATGCCATAGTGCCGTCCGTATCATCGAGCACTTGTCTGCAGTCCGCCCGAGCTGTTGCTGTGGCCTGACGACAGAAAATTCCGTGGGCGAGGTCGCCAAATTGTCTGGCGCCTTTAACCGCTGTGGACTTAAGGGTGGGGTGGTCAGGCATGTCGGCGCATCTGACGGTGGTGCATCGCCCTATTGTCTCGAGCGCTCGCGCGCTTTGTTCGAGTTTTTCACGGGTCGCAGGATTCAAGCGTCTTCCCGGTCGGAATCCGGTGACACCGACGCCTCTCTCCTCGGCCGATTGGAGGTATGGAGCACGGCCTCGACCGGATTCGACTCCTGTTGTGAAGGCAATCTTGCTGTCCAGACGACTCATGACCCAGACCTGCTTCTCAGTAGTACGCAGCGCATCGGAGTGCGCAGCTAACAATTTGGTAATTCTACTGTTTGTGATAAACGTATTATCTATTGCTTGCGCAAGGATAAATCGGTGTGGCCATGGAAGGGGTTCGCAGGTCAGGCGAAATGCCAGAATAGCTAACCGACGCCGGATGGAGAGCCGCTCGCAACGCATGGCGATCATAAAATTTCCTAAGTTTGTAGGTGCCTGGGGTTGATGTCCTTGATGCCCAGAGCGGTGGGGTGTAACTGATTAGTTTCTGTTTGTGTTGACGCTCGGAAGGACTGACTGCCCCACCGCGCTTGACGCTCCGGTTGCTGATTTAGAGCTAGGTCGACGACACCGGAAAGGCGGTGACCAGTCAGAAGTTCGGCAACGACCAGGCCGCGATCGAGGCGTTGATCGCCCGCGCGGGCCAGGCCGCCGACAGCGTGCGGTGGGCGATCAATCTGATCAGTCCTTTGGTGTGGCTGCTGATCATGGTGCTGCTGGCCGTCGATCAAACGGTGACCTATGTACCAGAGCGGGTGGTGAACTCGATGACCGGCAGCTTCCGTGGTCAGTGCCAGACCGACGCCACGGACGCGCGGATGATCGCCCAGTGCGTCCGCCTGTGTAGGGACCTGGCCCCGGTGGTGATACTCAACGAGCTCGTGGTCGGGCTGACCTGGCTGACCAGCTATCGCACAGATCCGATGGCGGACTGGGTGGGAGGGACCAACCGGTTGCGCGCGATGCTCGGATCGATCTTCCTCGCGTTGGAAGCCGTGTTCGATTTCACGAACTGGACCCCGCTGGTCCTCCTCGCCGGACTGGACACTCCCGCCGAGATCCGTGCGGACGGAATCGACGGTGTCACACCGTATCTCACCGACAATGATGCGTGGAAACCGGGCGTCGTCCAGGCTGCCGCCGCGGTCGATGCCGCCGGACGCCAGCGCCTGGCACTGTCCGGCGAGACAGCCACAACGATGCCGGTCAAACGCATCGCGCGCAAGGTGCTGGATCTGGACCGCGAGATCAAGGACACCGACAAACTCATCACTACCCGATTCCGGCGACACCCCTCGGCGCGCATCATCGAATCCCAACCCAGCATTGCCCCCGGACTTGAGGCGGAGTTCCCCTTCGGCACCGGCGGCAACCCGGCCACCTTCGCCCACGCGGGCCGCCTGGCCTCCAACGTCGGCCTTGGTCCGGCCCGCCGCGACTTCGGCCGCGTCAGCGGCAACCTGCACCGCTCGAAGCGCTATAACCGGTGCATTCGGCGGGTGTTCTACAAGACCGCTCTGTCGAGCCTGCGCTACGCCAAGGCGCCCTCGCGACGGTTCTGCGACCGAAAACGCGGTGAGCGACTCATCCATGTGCAAGCCCTTCTCGCCCTGGCCCGCCGCTTCGTCGACGTGTTGTGGACGCTGCTGCGAGACGGCCGCGAATTCAGTATGGAGAACCCGACTCCGGCGGTTTGACATGGTCATCGAGAGTCCCCTCCTCGGACAACACGGGACACAACTCGGCTGCATCACTCGGCGGTGGTGGGGGCACAAGCCGAGGTGTAGGTGAACGTAAGCACGGAAGCTATATATGTCAATAAGTGATCTAGGTTTACCAGGTCGCGGGATGAGGGGCTTGCCTGGTCGACCCCGTTTTGGCGCATCATGCTCTGCTGTTCAGTGCGGTATACAGGTACGGGGCGGTCGGCGGCAATGTCGCGTGGGGGCCGATCGGGTACGTCTTGCCCGCCACTCGACCCTTGCGAGACAACTAGAAAGTAATCTATGTTATCTATGTTCTGAGAGTTGGTGGCGCCACGCGGAGTACTTCGAGAGGTCGGCAGTGTGGAGACGGTCGTGACGTCCCGACTGGCGGAAACACGATCCCCAACCCCTGGGCCACGGCCAACCACGCCTGACAGCAGACACCGTGGAGAGCCCGTTGCGTTGAGAGACGCACGGCGGGTTCGGTGAGCGGCTCGCAGAGACGGGCCGGCGGCAACACCGGCACCGCGCTGCGAGCCGACTCAACCAGACCGGGCTTCAGGCTGCTCCGACCTGAGCCGTCGACTCGACGCTCTATCAGCTGAAGTTTCGCCAGCATATCCAAGCCTGCGGTGTCGAGGCGTTGCCTGTATGTCTTGCCGCGCTATCTCGGCACCGGCTTGAGCTGCTGAGACGACGTGATGCGGCCGAACTCGCACGCGGCGGCCGTCAGCTGGGAACGTGACAGAAGTAAGTGTCGGGCAGTGGCCCTGTCGAACTTCGCGTTCGCGAATGACTGTTCTCGCGCTGTGGATGAGGTTTCCGTTCGTGCGGTGGCCGGCGTCGATGCTGCGATACGACTGGACGAGATCGGTGCTCTTTACCAGCGGGGTGGCCCCGAGGGTGAGCACTTGCCGCACGAACTAGTATTACTAGTTAAAATAAGTGTGGTTCCATCGGGGTGCACCCAGGGCCGTGCGGCAAAAGAAGGCGAGTTCATGAGCAGCGGTGTCGAATCAGTTGATGATTCACTGTCGGATACGACCGGTCGCCCACATCCTGCGCGGTCCAGGGTCGAACTGTATCCCGTGATCGGAAGAACCCAGGCCCGCTATACCGACATGGACCCGAATGCGCATTTGAACAACCTGGCGCTGGAGTCGTTGCACGAAGACGCGCGTGCCGGCCTGACCGCGCGGGTGTTTCCCGGTGTACATGACCCCGGGGCGCGGCAAGTGCGGTTGGTCACGTCTCAAAACGTCGTCCATTTTCTCGCCGAAGCGCACTGGCCCGCAGTGATCGAGACCGGAGTAGGGATCGGTCGCGTGGGCCGAACCTCGTTCGTGGCATCCTCGGCGCTCTTTCGTGACGGAATATGTCTGAGCATCTGCGATACCGTGCTCGTCGCGGTGGGTGACGATGGACCCGTACCGATAGTGGGCTTTGCGCGAGAGATGCTACAAGAACTGCGGTTACGCGCGAGTTCCATATCGGCTGACCACAAGAGGTAGCCCGGAGCGCCTCGGTTACTTTGTGGAACTGCCCGGGTTGCGTCGTGCCCGGCTGCGTCGGCTGAGTACACAGCCAGCTTTTGTCGACGCCTGGTCGGCGGACGAGATGAATGGATGGCGTGAATGGATCACATACGTGAGTCTGCCTGGGCAGACGATCTCCACGTCGGTGACTCGTATCGGTTGGGCGAATACCAGGTCTCCGAGGATGAGCTGATCAGATTCGCACGACAATGGGATCCTCAGCTGTTCCATACCGATCGCGTAGTGGCGGGCGAGGGGTATTTCGGCGGTGTTATCGGAAGTGGTATCCACACGATCGCGATATGCCAGCGATTGGTCGTTCTCAGTGTGTATTCTCGATGGAACGTGATTGCCGGGCGTCGATTTCGAGAAGTGGAATTCTTGTCTCCGTTGCGTCCGAACGATGTACTCACCGGTGCACTCACCGTCGAGGGGGTCGTACTGGACAACCGATCGCGCGGACTCGTGACTGCCGCTGCCGAGGTTGTTACAAGCGAAGGGGTGAGGATCTTGACCATGGTGACCGAGATGTACGTACGCGCTAACACATCCTCAGCAGTGATCGACGGCCATGGAATCGGCGCGCGTGGTGCCGATGCGCCCCTGGCCTCCGGCGAAGCCGTCCAGTGACGACAGGTTTGTTCTTCGTCATGCGTTGATTTGTTCACGGGGTGCGCCGCGGGAGATACGGCCGCCGCGATCGTGATTCACGTCGGCGACTGAGCTGCCGCGTTGCTCTCAACCTCGTGCCGCGCAGTCGTCCGGGGTCGTGGTGGCGACGCGATCGCCGCGGTCAAGCGCGGTTTCGGCAAATGACCTGGCGAAGTGCCGGTGATGAACCAGACTTTGCTCATCGATGCCTCCTCCGGGATGCGATGTGAGCTTTGTTGGATCAGTACAATTATCTCTTAGTCTAAGAGTGTGGCTAAGGAGGCTCCGGTGTCCGGTCTGAGAGAGCAGAAGAAGTTGGCGGCATGGCGCGCGCTGCGTTCGGCCGCGCTGCGTCTGTTCGAGGAACGCGGCTACGAGGCCACCACCGTTGATCAGATTGCCGCCGCGGCCGGGGTGTCGCGTGCGACGTTCTTCAACTACTTCGTGAGCAAGGAGGCGGTGGTCTTCGATCCCGATCCCGAAGAACGGAAGAACTGGATCGAGGTGATGCGCGGCCGGGCCGACGGGGAGCCACTATGGGATTCGCTGACCGTGGTCCTGTTGGCGTTCATCGAGGCGTTGCGCGACCGGATGCCATTGCAGCGCAAGTTGAAACAGCGATCGCCGTCGCTGGCGCAATCCACCCATAACCTTGGCGAACTCTTTCGCAATGATCTTCATGAGTGGGCGTTGTCGCGCCCGGGTGCGGAGCAGATGTCGACCGTGCTCCAACTGAATCTCGCCCTCGCGGCCACCGCCACCGCGTATCAGACCTGGGGCGTGGATGCGTCCTTCGACGACTATCTGGTGTTACTGCGGCGGTGTCTGGACCTCGCGAGGCCGGGCGGGCTGAGCCCCGACCACCCACCTGATTGAACAACGCCGACGGTGGCCCGCATGAGATCGTCGGTTATGACAGTTCCGTAGACCCTCGGTCTTCTCGAGCCTCCGCTCGAATTGGCGCCTGAGGGCCACGGTTAAGCGCGAAGCATCTTCTCGCTGCGCTCCCAGAGCCGCCGAGCGAGGTCAGCGTCATTCGATTGCGGGTTGAGCTTGTTGGCCGGCGTTGCCTTCTTCTTCTCATAGAACTCCCCGGGCTGCCACGTCTGACCTGGCGTGCCCTCGGCCAGCCAGGTGAGCGTCTCGGCACCCTTGTCGGGAGTGATGAGCATCAAGCGGCGGCCGATTGGGTTGCGAACGATGTGGCGCATCCAGCTGCTGGTGTCCGATGCGAACCCGGTAGCAACACCGCCGGGGTGAAAGCAGGCTGCGGCGATCCCCATATTTCCGTAGCGCGTTTGCAGCTCTTTGGTGAACAAGATGTTGGCTAGCTTGGCGTCGCCGTAGGCCTTATTGGCGCTCCACTTACCCGTGTTGTTCAAGTCGTCGATGTCGATCTTCCCGAACATCTTGGCTGCATTGCTCGTGGTCTGAATGACCGAGGCATTGGAGGCAATCAGTCGGTCCATCAGGAGTTCGGTCAGCAGGAACGGTGCCAGGTGGTTGACCTGAAAGGTCTTGTCGAACTCGTCTTTGGTGGTCACCTCGGTGAAGATGCCGCCTGCGTTATTCGCCAGCACATCTATCTGCGGGTATTCCTTCAATAGCGTTGCGGCCAGGGCCTTGACCTGCTCCAGGTCTTGGAAGTCGGCGACGTGGTGTGGCGCGTCCAGCTCATTCGCCACTTGCCTGGTCTTCTCGGGAGAGCGGCCGACGATGATGACGCGTTCGCCTAGTGCTGACAGCTGACGTGCAGCTGCGGCACCGATGCCGTCGCTTGCTCCAGTGATGAGGACGGTCTTATTGGCCATGGTGCGGTCCCTTTCGTTGGTCATCGATGCGACTACGGCTACAGGCTGTCGCTGAAGGGCTCGAAAAAAGTAGACTAGTCTAAGGGTAGATGAGTATAACAAAGGAATCAAGATGGTCCTACGCGAACAGAAGAAGCTGAAGGCTTGGCGCACCATTCGCGCGGAGGCCCTACGCCTCTTCGAGGAGCGGGGCTACGAAGCCACCACGATCGAGCAGATCGTGGCGGCTGCTGGCGTCTCTCGCGCAACGTTCTTCAACTACTTCGACGCCAAGGCATCCGTTGTCTTTGATCAAGATCCCGCAGAGCGGGTCGCGTGGCACGAGATGATGGATTCGCAGCCGGACGCGCTGCCTCTGTGGGATGCGCTGGGAGCGATCATCCTGCAGATGACCGAGTCGCTGGGTGGTCGCATGCTGCTGCTACGACAGCTGAAGCAGAACGACCCAGTGCTCGTTCAGGCGACACAGGCCTACGGCCATTCGTTCCTCGAGGAGCTCACCTCGGGGGTGCAAGCACGAGCCGAGCGGTTGGACAGTGACGAGTTGGCGTCCAAGCTGCAGACCAACGTTGCGCTGGCTTGTGCGCCTATCAGGCCTGGGGTTCGGACGAGGCCTTCGAGGGCTTCGTCAGCCGCACGAGGCGATGTCTCAGGCAAGGGCGCCCCGCAAGCGTCGAGTAATGATCCGCCGCAACCAGAACACCCGGGAATCGGCCTTCTACCGCTGCGCGAACACCTCACCGGTGCCGCCTGCCCGACTGGTGGAAGTCGCCGGCCGCTGATGGTCGACACGGAGGATCGTCCTCGCCATCGAACACCCGGCAGACGATCCCCACATCGACCCGATTGCTCTGACCCGCAACGAATTATGACGCATGATCACCGCACTGACACTCAACCCGGCCCGCCCCTTCGCCCACCGGCTGTGCTGGGCGATCTGCCGACGCCGACATCAATACCGCGCCCGCCGCAGTCACTACCAGCGGCGATCTCAACTCACAGCACGAGGTCGGTGGAGTATTAGACTCGCGCTGTGCTCGACGTAATATCTGACTGGCACGCCAGCGGCATAATGGCGCTCACCGGCCGTCCAGACGGTCCTGAGATGCTGCCGCTAGGTAATGCCGCCACCGTCGCCCGCGAACTCTCGGCCTACCTCCGGAGTGCCACCGAGGGCACCGGCAATGTCATCGAAGCCTCCAGGCCCCGCGCTTTACGGCGCTTCGGATTGCACGCCGAGGATTTTGCGGACGCCGGCGGGGTGTGGGTTTCCATCAGTGCTCGTGGACGACAGTCCGATCGCGTCGGGTTCGGTGATGACATCGCTGCGGCAAGTGGGCTTTTCGCGCTGGACGAAGACGGTACGCCGCTGTTTGTCGGTGATGCCATCGCCGATCCGCTGTCCGGTTTGGCCGCCGCAGCGGCGGTCCTGAACACCGCCTCCGGAGCCGGCCGACTCGTAGAGATTGCGATGTCCGATGTCGTCAGCTCGACCCTTCGGGCGGACATCGATTGCGACGCCGCGTGCGTCCCGGCTTCGTCCGGAGCCGCGGCACCGCTTCGCAGCCGTCGACCGAGGGGCTCGGCCCCGGCCAGCGGCGAGAACACCGGTGCAGTGCTTCGTGAATTCGAACTGCGATGAGCGGTGCGAGCATGCTCGTCAAAAATGCGGACATCGGGCACCGGTCGACGCTGGACGTACGCATAGACGGCGGTCTCATCACTGAACTCGGCCCCGCGCTCGATCGATCCGACCTCGACGTACTCGATGCTGCGGGCGGTGCCGTAATCCCAGGCCTCACGGATCACCATCTGCATCTGCATGCTCTCGCGGCGGCCACCTCGTCGATTCGTTGCGGGCCACCGCACGTACGAACCGCCGAGGACCTCGCGGTGGCCTTGAGTCGCGCCACGCCGGACGATACCGGCTGGATTCGTGGGGTCGGCTACATCGAAACCGTTGCCGGAGAACTGGATCGGCAGGGACTGGACCACTTGCATTCCCGGCACCCGGTTCGAATACAGCACCGCAGTGGCGCGTTCTGGATACTTAACACGGTCGCGGGGGGTGCAGCAGGATTGGCAACCGCTCATCATCCAGGAATCGAACGGCTGCCGGGCGGACAGCCCACCGGACGGGTGTGGCGTGCTGACACTTGGCTGCGCTCGAGGCTGCCGGACAGTGCGCCGCCTAACCTGCGCGAGATCGGTCGGCATTTGAGTCGATACGGCCTGACTTCGGTCACGGACGCGACGCCCGACCTCGCAAACCAATCACTTCGATCTATTGACGACGCAGTGGTCAGTGGCGATATCAGGCAGAACATCTGCCTCCTCGGCGCCCCCTTGGAGTTCACGCCTGTCCGGTCTGGGCAGCATGAGCGGCTGACCTATGGCCCCTACAAAATTGTCATTGCCGACTCCGCCCTCCCCGATCTAGGCGAGTTGGAAGCCCTGATCGAAAGCGTCCACCGAACTGGGCGGGCTGTTGCCGTGCACAGCGTTTCTATCCCTGCGTTGGTGCTGCTGCTTGCCGCTTTCGACGCCACCGGAACCGTGTCGGGAGACCGCATCGAGCACGCATCCATCGTCCCTGACGACTGTGTTCCGAGGCTGAGGCAGCTCGGAGTTCGAGTCGTCACTCAGCCCGGCTTCATCGCCGACCGGGGTGACGACTACCTACGAGACGTTGATGCTCGTGATCTACCCGGTCTGTACCGCTGCCGGTCCCTGCTGGATGCATCAGTTCCCGTCGCTCTCTCGAGCGACGCCCCTTACGGCCCACTAGATCCCTGGACCGTCATCTCGGCAGCAGTACGCAGACAGACCATCTCGGGAGCGGTGGTGGGCCGTGGCGAACGGCTTGCAGCTCGCGCCGCGCTCGACGCTTACCTCGCGCCAGCTCACGATCCTGGCGGACCGCCTCGGCGCATTGCGGTGGGGGAACCCGCTGACTTCGTGGTACTCGACGCGCCGCTCGACGACGTCCTCGATTGCCTGAGCAGCGAGCTCGTCGTGCAGACCTTCATAGCGGGGGCACGCGTGTGACCTGGCTGGTCGACGGATCCGTCGACCAGCCTCGGTCCTGTCCGACGCATTTCGCAAGCGGCCACAATCCGCGGTCGTATTGCAAACGGCCAGAGAGGCATCCACACATTCTTGGGCGTGGTGAACTCCTGAATGCCGTACACGCCGCCCAGTTTGTCCGTTGCCTGATTGCTTCATACCGCCGAAGTGTGCACCGACCGGAAGATCGAAGAAGCCGTTCACCAAGACATGGCCGACATTGACGGCGCTCGCCGAGTTCAGTGAGCGCCGTCAGCATCGAGCGTTTCCGGTGCGGGCCCCGGATCATGTAGTCAGCGAGCTATGTACTCGCGGGGTAGCACGATAGGCGTTCGTCAATGACATTGCGATTGATCTCGGAGGTGCGCTTGGCGATGGTGTGGGCGCGGCCGAACAGGTAGTCCCGACTGATCTCCGGCAGTTGGCCGGTTACCGCAGCTTCGCCTGCGCGGCGCATCGCGGTTTCCGACGTGCGCCGCAGGTGCTCTGCTGAGAGCATCGTGGTGACACTGCTCTCAGGACCGGGTGAGGAGCCATTGACGACACGAGCGACCTGCCGCAGATTCAGCGCCTGTTGATGGTCCAGCAGCGCACCGACCTCGCGGATGTCGGTGGCGTTGTCGCGACCGATGCGCACCAAATCGATCAGGCCGAAAGGTGTACGCCCATGCGATATTCCGCCGATGGAGATGCGCTCGTTATCGAGCGCTGCACGAGCGATAGCCAAGCCGTTGTCGACATCCCCTACGACGTCAGTGTCCGGAACGAAAACATCGTAGAAGAAAACTTCGTTGAACAATGCATCTCCGGTGATCTCGCGTAGCGGCCGCACTTCCACGCCGGGCGCTTCGAGGTCGATCACCATGGCGGTGATGCCTCTGTGCTTGGGTGTGTTGCGATCGGTTCGAATGGTTGCCAGGCTGCGGTTGCAGTTCTGCGCGTTCGAGGTCCACACCTTTTGGCTGGTGACACGCCAGCCGCCCTCGACGCGCACGCCTCGCGTGCTCACTGCCGCCGCATCGGAGCCCGCGCCGGGTTCGGAGAACAGCTGGCATCAGACGAGTTCGCCGAGCAGCTTGGGGCGGATCCATTGTTCGACCTGCTCCGGTGAGCCGTGTTGACCCAAGGTCAGAATAACCCACGCTCTGATACCGAGGTTGGGGAGATCGACCTCCGCGAAATCTTCTTCTATGACAAGCTGCTCGATGGGACCGGCTTCGCGGCCGAATGGCTTGCGCCGGTGAGGCATCAAATAGCCGGAGTCGACCAGCATCTGTCGTCTGTTCGTCTCGGGCGCAGCGAGTAGGTCCGTGACGAAAGTGGCAGCCTGGGTGCGAAAGTCTTCTGCCTCCGGCGGCAGATCTACTGCTACTCCCGACGAATTCCGCCGGCCGCCGCTGCGTATACGGCATTGTGCGCCGAAGCCGGTCCTACGAACAATCCGCGGATGCTCTGAGCGCGGCGAAGGTACAGGTGGCAGTCGTGTTCCCTGGTGAAGTCGATACCGCCGTGGATTTGGAGGCTCTTCTCGGCATTGCTCACGTATTGGTCGTATGCCGTAACGCCCGCCACGTCGGCGGCCAGTTCGGCTTGTTCGCCGCGGGCATCTGCACGGGCAGCATCCCACGCCATGGTGACCGCGAGCTCAGAACCAGCGAGCATGTTCGCCAGGTGATGTTTGATCGCCTGGAAGGAGCCGATAGCTCGACCGAACTGCTCGCGTACTTTCGCATACCCCT
The DNA here is from genome assembly GCF_040606855.1 of Nocardia sp. NPDC005366. Taxonomy (NCBI): domain Bacteria; kingdom Bacillati; phylum Actinomycetota; class Actinomycetes; order Mycobacteriales; family Nocardiaceae; genus Nocardia; species Nocardia sp. NPDC005366. The sequence continues at coordinate 105,610 of NZ_JBEXFQ010000016.1, read as the reverse complement.
GCGCGTCCTCGAGAGTCGCGCGCTCCGCCGGCGGCTTGCTTCCTGTCTGGCGTGTCCGTCACCGAACTGACGCGGTGCGACGGACCATTTTGCGCACGAGCTACACCGTGTTTTGCTTCGCTTACTTATAGTACTATCTTCACTATGTGAAAGGGGACACGGGCCGATGAGCTAATAGAAGCATCCGGAGAGAAGTTGGTCCGAGCCGTTACTGGACATGGATGGAGGCACTGTGATTCTCAAGGTTGGCCAAGCGTTGGCAAGCACCACCGATACGACCGCGCTCATCGTGGTGCGCGCGCCCGCGGGTGAGATAGCGCTCACCTGCGGTGGCGCGCAGATGGTCGCGGGCAAGGCCGGAACCGGGGACGGAAGTGCCATCGACCCGAACCGTAATTTCGGCACCCAGCTCGGTAAGCGGTATGTCGACGAGGAGGTTGGGGTCGAGGTGCTGTGTACCAAGGGCGGCCAAGGCTCGCTGGCAGTCGGTGACCGCCCGCTGGAGATCAAGCAGGCCAAGCCGTTGCCGTCATCGGACTGACTACCGGCTCGATCGGTGCCCCGAACTAGTGGAGTTCTAATGAATGTGAAGATGCTGCTCGAAATGGCCATCGACGGCTTCGGTGATCGGGTGGTGATCGGTCGTCGGGAGGGCGGAATAACTGCCGCTCGGCTCGGAGAAATGTCCGAAGCGGGCGCATCTGCGATCCGTGCGTCCGGTGCGGACGCGGTGGTGTACCTCGCGGTCAACGGGCCGGCCTTCCCGGTGGCGCTGTTTTCGGCAGCCCGAGCGGGGGTGCCGCTGGTGCCTGTGAATTATCGGCTCGGTGCTCAGCAATTGCAGTCTCTGCTGGCCAACCATCCCCGGGCGATCGGTATTGCCGACGAGGCTCAAACCCCGGTTCTGCGCGCCGCGGGTCTCACGGTCGTGACTCCGGAGCAGTGGCTGGCCCGGTGCGCTCAACCGCTCGTGGCCGACGGGGAGGGGGCCCGCGAGGACGATGAGGGCGACGCGCCCGCCGTCATCATCTACACCAGCGGAACCACGTCGGCACCCAAGGGGGTGTTGCTTCGACACGAGAACCTCACCTCGTATGTATTCGGCTCGGTCGAGTTCGCATCCGCCGAGTCCACCGATGCTGCCCTGATCAGCGTTCCGCCCTATCACATTGCGGCAGTGGCGAATACCATCACCAGCCTGTATTCGGGCCGGCGCACTCTTGTATTGGAACGATTTACGCCTGCGCAGTGGCTCCAGCTCGCTCGCGACGAGCGGATCACCAACGCCCTCGTCGTCCCTACGATGCTGGCTCGCATCGTCGAATCCGGCGATGAGAAGACTGTTCCCTCGCTGCGCAGTCTCGCTTACGGCGGAGCGCCCATGCCCGCAGCAGTTATCGAACGGGCTCTGCGGATGTGGCCGGAGGTGGGGTTCGTCAACGCGTACGGGCTCACCGAAACCAGCTCGACCGTGGCTGTACTCGGCCCCGACGATCATAGAGATGCGCTCGCCAGCGACGAACCAGCGATTCGGGCACGGTTGAGTTCGGTCGGTAGAGCTGTTCCGGGGATCGACCTCGAAATCAGGGATGAGAACGGCGTCGTCCTGGGGTCAAGGATCACGGGTAGCATCCATGTGAGGGGTGAGCAAGTCTCGGCCGAGTACGCGGGCATCGGACGCATGGTCGATGACCGAGGCTTCTTCAATACCCGCGACCAGGGGTATGTCGATGAGGACGGCTATCTGTACATCGGCGGGCGCGTGGATGACACCATCATCCGCGGCGCGGAGAATATCGCGCCCGCCGAGATCGAAGAGGTGATCCTCCGCCATCCGGCCGTGCTCGACACCGCCGTTGTCGGTGTCCCGGACGAGGAATGGGGACACCGGATCGAAGCGGCGGTGGTCGTACGTTCCGGTATGCAGCTCGACCCGGAAGAATTACGCGCCTTCGTGCGCGATGTGCTGCGCAGCAGCAAGACGCCCGAGCGGATCGTCTGTTGGGATGAGCTACCACGCACAGAGACGGGAAAGCTCGTCCGCCGTCATGTGCTCGAGCGTATTGTCGCTGACGACATGGTAGTTTGAATTTTGTCCCGAAAACGGTGGCGCCCTCTCCAAATCCATTGGGGGCGCAACTGTTTCGGCTGCCGTGTCGGCGCCCGGATCCTGGTAGGTTCTCGGTGTCCCTCAGGCGAAGAGATCGACAATGGCTGTCTCGCCAGGGCCGTCGTCGAAAACTTCGCGGCCTGCCGCGCGTATATGATCGGCCCAGTGCTTCTGAGCGCCCTCGGAGTCCCGCGACTCGATTAGGGCGACCAGCTTTTCGAGCGACTTCAGGTTGTGGTGAAAATTCTTACTCGGAGCTGCTGTCTTCGCGCCTTTTGCGAATGTACGGGCATGGTGTGTGTCGATAATCTCGCGCACAACTTCGGTCTGCACGGCCAGGGTCCGGTTTCCTGCCCGCTCAGTGATCAAGCGGTGAAATCGCGAAGTCAGCTGCGACCATTCGGTCAAAGAGGCCAGTGAACCCACACCGCGAACGCCCAACCGCCGCAGCACTTCGATGCAAGCCCGCAAGTCCGCGAGGTCTGTGTCGGACCGGCGCGCGGCCAGCAACCCGGCACATGCGGGCTCCGAGATCAGCCGCGCCTCGTACACATCGGCGAGAGTGGTGTTCTCCAACTGCAGGATGAGGCCGACATATCGTGCTGCTACGCCGATTTCGGGGACAGTCACCTGTGCGCCGCCGCGGGTTCCACGCCGGCCGCCGATCAAGGACTCGGTTTCGAGAATGCGGATTGCCTCGCGCAACGTCGGGCGCGAAATGCTGAACTCCTCCATCAGCTCGGCCTCGGTGGGAAGCACATCGCCGGGCGCTAGTTCGCCGTGCACGATCTTGCTCCGCAGTCGCATCGCCACGAGCTCCGCGGTTTTCGGCGCGTGAACCGCCTGCCGCTGATCGAGCCCTGGGCCGGAATGGGCCTTGTTACTGCTCACGAGGGGAGATCTTACCTCGATAACCTAGATAAAGATCTACGACAATCGACTCACCTCTTTCACTTAGTGAACTTTCTAAGTAGGTTGGGGCTGGGCCCTCCGAGTACGGGCTCGGTTGGCGATCGGCCGCGCGGGCCTGACCAGTTCACGACACGGAGGTACGAATGACGACACAAGAACAGCAGAAGGAAGCGTCGAAGGTATACACCTTCCGCGACGAGGACGTTCAGCGTGCGCACGACCTGGTCGGCACTTACCATGCCGTCACTCAACGTGAGCAGTTCACTCGGGCGACACCGGACGTCATGCGGAATTTCGCGCGCAGCTATGGCGATGACAACCCGCTGTTTGTAGATGAGGAACACGGCCTCGACACTCGGTGGGGTGGCCAGATCGCCCCTCCGATGATCAATATCGCACTCACGCGCGATCTCTTGGCGGACCCGATCCCGAAAGAGCAGCGCCGCCCCTCATTTCGCGGCATCCACGTGTTCGTTTCCGGGACCACCACCAACTGGTATCGCCCGGTCTACGACGGCGATACCCTATACTCGTTCCAGGGCTTCAGCGACGTCGAGTTGAAGGAATCGGAGTTCGCGGGTCGCTCGCTGATCGTCACCCGCTCGCATGTGCAGATGAACCAGCGGGCCGAGGTGGTGCAGGTTCAGAACGTCATCTCGATTCACACCGAGCGACACGAATCGAAGAAGCGCAACAAGTACCAGGCGATCGAACCAGCGTCCTACACGCCCGACGATATTGGGAAGATCGACGAAATCTATGCGGCTGAACAGCGTCGCGGTTCGAGCGCGCGGTACTACGAAGACGTCAAGGTGGGAGACGGTCTCGGTACGATGGCGAAAGGGCCGTTGACCGCCACTGACATGGTTGTATTCCATTCCGGTGGCTATGGTTTCGCTCCCTACACCCCCTGCACCGGTCGTCTGGCGTACCAGAATCGTCAGCGGATCGCGCCCTTCTACATCCCGAACGAACAGGGTGTGCCCGATGTAGCGCAGCGCATTCACTGGGACAGCGACTATGCGCGTTCGATCGGCTTGCCTGCCGCATACGACTACGGCATGATGCGCGACTGCTGGCTTTCGCACTACCTTACCGACTGGATGGGCGACGATGCCTGGCTGGTGACGATGTCGAGCCAGATGCGCAAGTTCAACTACGAGGGCGATACTCACACGATCACCGGCGAGATTGTCGGCAAGCGAGTCGAGGACGGCTGGCATCTGGTGGACATCGAGTTGCGTGGCATCAGCCAGCGGGGTGAAGTCACCTGTCCCGCGACAGCCATAATTGCGCTGCCCAGCAGGGAAAGCGGCTTGGCTGCGCTTCCGACCCCGCCCGAGGATCTGGAGGCCACGGCCAGGCAGATTCTGGCGCGCCACGGTGAGCTGCGTGCCGCCGCACGAGCCGTTCGCAACTGAATCTGCGCGCAAAGATGAACGGGCACGTGGGCCCTGATGTTCCCCGGTTTCGTGGAGTCGGCACAGTGGACTTCAGGCCACGGGTTGGATGGTTGACTGCCTCATCTCGTACTCGATCGGGGTTCGCATACCGAGAGCGGAATGTCGGCGGCGGTTGTGGAAGATCTCGAGGTATTCGAAGATCGCGTTGGCCAGCTCGATTCTTGTTTTCCATCGTTGCCGGTCGAGTAGCTCGGTTTGCATCCGCCCTAGTGTGTCGCGCCTGAGATCCGTCGAAGATATTTAGCGAGTGATTCGAGGATCTCTTCCGCGGTTTTGCGCCAGACGAAGGGCTTCGGGTCGGCGTTCCATTGCTCGATCCATGTGGTGATGTCTTTGTCCAGTGCCGCGACGCTCTTGTGGACTCCTCTGCGAAGGAGTTGGTCGGTGAGGAACCCGAACCAGCGTTCGACCTGGTTGAGCCAGGACGAGCCGGTCGGGGTGAAATGCATGTGGAACCGTGGGTGTTTGGCCAGCCAGGTGTTGATCGCCGGTGTCTTGTGGGTGGAGAGGTTGTCGCAGACCAAGTGCACGTCCAGCTCCGCGGGCACGGCTTTGTCGATCGCGACGAGGAATTTCTTGAATTCGGTGGCGCGGCGGCGAGAGTACAACTTGGAGATCACGACTCCGTCGGTGATGTCGAACGCCGCGAACAGGCTGGTCACACCATGGCGGACATAGTCGTGGGAGTATCGCTCGGGCATGCCGGGCATCATCGGCAACACCGGTTGCGAGCGGTCCAGCGCCTGGATCCCCGACTTCTCGTCCACGCACAGCACGACCGCTTTTTCCGGTGGATTGTGATACAGCCCGACCACGTCGACGACCTTGTCCACGAACAACGGGTCGGTCGAGAGTTTGAACCCGTCGGCCACATGAGGTTTCAGCTCGAACTTGCGCCAGATCCGCCCGATAGTCGATGGTGACAAGCCACTTCGTCGGGCCATCGAGGTTCGTGACCAGTGCGTCGCGTTCACCGGTTTCTGTTCCAGGGTCGTGGTGAGAACTTCTTCGACCTTGTCCAGCAGGATCGACGGAGCCCGGCCCGGACGCGGCTCGTCGGACAGACCCTCGAGGCGTTTGCGCGCGAAGCGCGTGCGCCACTTACCCACCGTCTGGGCTGTGATACCCAACTCGGCCGCCACATCCTGATTGGATTTGCCTGCCGCGCAACTCAATACGATCCGGCAGCGTTCCGCGAGCGCCTGTGACGACTTGGCTCGACGCGCCCACCTCAGCAACGTCTCGTGTTCTTGGTCGGTCAACACGATCTCGGCTACCGGCCGCCCACCTCGATCGCGATCACCCAGCCCGCCCAGCCCCTCGGCGGCGAACTGCCGCCGCCATCTCGCCACCGATCCCACCGAGACACCGACAAGCCGCGCGGCGCCCGCATTCGACATACCCTCCGAACACGCCAACACGATCCGCGCCCGTTGCGCCGCACGCCGATCCGACGACTCCACCATGCCCATGAGCACCACCCGCTCAGCATCGGACACAACGATCTCAACAGCCGAAGGCCCACGATGCGACACACAAACAGGCTAACAACTTAAGCGACGGATCTCAGGCGCGACACACTAGAATGATTCGACGATGGCGTTGTCGTAGCCGTCGATCGAGCCCGTCGACCAGCCGACCACTTGACGGGAGAACGCGTCGGGCACGACGGCGCAGTAGTCCTTGCCTACCCGGGCTCCGATGTTCGGTAACGTCGTTGAACCACAACTGATTTGGGTTCGATCGCGTGAACGACCGGTTGACAAGATCTCTTGCGGTCGGGGTTTGATGCTTGGGCATGGGTCGGCGGTTACCGGGCAGTCCCTTGATCCCGGCGCGGGCCATCGACAGCTCGATCTGGCCGTGGCCCACGCTGATCCCGAGACCGAGAGTGAGTTCGGCGTGAAGACGATGGGCGCCGTTGGTGGGGTCACCGACTTTCGCCGAAAATCCATCGAAGTTCGTTGAATAGCTGGTCAGGGCGGGTGAGGACTTGCATCAGCGGTGGTTCGCGTCGGGGAAGCGAGCCGGATTCGACGTCGGTCCGAACCAGTGCCCGGATCGCGCCGACCCCTCGCTCCCCTCTGCTGATCACCGACACCGGTCTCGTCGGCGCTTTCAGCACGTGCTCGGCGTACCTTCTCGAATCGAGCAGCCGCACCCAGGAGCTCTTTTAGATCGGCAGATAGACACACGCGCAAGGACTGGCGAGCGCGTCCCGCCGAAGTGGCTGAGCCCAGAGCGCGGGAGTCGTGCGAAAACGGTCGGTGCGGCACATGACCGAACTCGCCGCCGCCCTCGACGACCGCGGCATCGACCTGGTCGTGCTCAAACAAGGCATCGACATCACTACCCGCCGGGCGGTTCCTGTTCCACGTCATCGCCGCCATGGACGAGATGACCGCCGACCTCATCAGCGAAGGCACCCTCGAAGGACTCGAATCCGCCCGTGCTCGCGGCCGGGTCGACGGGCGACCGGCGGCGCTGACCGAGTTGCAGGTGATCAAGGTTCGCGAGATGTACGACGAAACCGACAAGACAGCAAACGCCGCTACACCGTCGCCCAGGTCGCCGAAACCTTCGCCATCTCACGCAAAACCATCTACCGACACCTCGACTGCGACACCACCACCTGACGGACTGTGGCTCTTAACACACCCGCTTGAACGACAAAGCCGCTGGTCAAGCCATTGACGTCTTTTTCCGTGCGATTGCTACCTGAACCCCCAGTCGCCGGATCGGGTCGCGAATTCGGCGAGTCCGGTCGATACCGCCTCGGGTTGTCCGTTGTTCTGCCGCGCGGCGGCGGTGAGCACGTCGATGTGGTTGTAGCCGGGTAATTCGATGACCTCGTCGCGCGGATTACCTGAATCGGCGACCGGAATTCCGCCGCTGCCGCGGAAGGTCAGTATCGGGTTGCGGTTCACCCCGTCGAGATGAATGTGGTTGCGCGCGAACGACGGCGCCGAGGTTTGTTGCAGGTCGAGTGACAGCCGAGTCGGGAAATACCATTCGGTGAAATCCAGCGGCGGTTCGCTGAGATCGCGGGCGAGTTCGGCGATGGAGGTCACTTCGCTGCCTGGGCTGGTGTACGGGCGCGCGTCCGGTCCCGTCAGCGCCGCGATGTCGTCGTAGTCCAGCCAGCGGTAGACCGTGTCGGGGGCGAACACCGTCGGCGACACCTTGGGCGCGTCGCCGAACATGCCCATCGCGAGCGGGCTGCGCGCGATCGCGTCGGGGACCGGGAAGGTTTTCGGTCCCACCGGCCCGCCGCCGACGAATCCCACGCTGGTCTGTAGGAATGCGAACGGCTGAGAATTGTCGTCGAGAATCGCCCCGAGCACGGCTTCGTTGGTCGCGTTCAGATCCCGCACATCCGGAACTCCGGTGGCGAAGATACCCGCGTCCTGTGAGAGCAATGTCCGCAAGGTCGCGGTGATATTGAGATTGTCCGGGAGCCGTCGAACGAGATCGTTGACACCGTCGGGGTTCAGCCTGGCGGCGAGCCCGGCCAATGCCAGCAGGTTGGTGGTCTCGGGGTTGATGACGGCGGGCAGCCGAAGGACCGGCGCGGCGGTATCCAGTTGCAGCGAAACGCTTTCCACTGCCGCGGCGATCGGCGCGGGCAGATCGGGGACTTGCACGCCGCGCAGACTCAGACCGGCCGCGATGGTGGTGTCGAGCGCGAAATAGCCGGAACACTGGTTGTATCCGGCGTCATCGGTGGTCGCCGAGTCGCCGTCGAAATCCCATTCCGCGAAATAGCCCGTGACGAACCCGCCCAGCGAATGTCCGCCGCAGAGGACTTTTCGCTTGCGCACCGCCGGGTCCGGGAATTCCAGGCGCAGCACGTCGTATTCGTCGCGCAGTGTCTGCTCTAGTCCCTGATCGCGCAGCCATGCCGTCGCCGCGCCCTCGGCGACCCCTGCGAAGCGGCGACCGTCCGCCTCGGCTCCGTGGAAGTAGTAGTCCGCCGCGGTGTCGAACGAGCCGCTGCGCAGTGCCGCTCGGACCCCCGTATGGTCCTCCAGGCAGTTCGACCGCCGGTCCAGTGCCCAGAACTCGATATGGCTTCCCAGCTCGGCGGCGCGCGAAACCGTATTGCGGGCAACGCTTTCGAACGCGCCTGCGCCCTCGAAGACACCGGGTTGCGCGACCAGGACGCGATCGGCGTCGGCCGAGGAACGCGGTCCGTCGACAGAGCGCCATCGCAGATAGGACACCGTGTCGCAGGCCGCGGGGTGTGGCGGACTCCCCGGTGGTAACGGCGCGGCGAGGGTCACCACCGAGGAGACGACCGATGTCACCGGCGACGACGACGCGTAGACCGACTCCGTCCGGCCCGGCACGTCACCGTCCGCTACCGGCGTCGCCGAGGACACCGCTACTCCCGTACCCGCCAGCACCACCAACACCACTAAGAGACCGTTTCGCCGCAGTCGCATCCGCCCATCCCTTCACACCGCCGATCACGCTCATCGAACCGCTCGGTGAGCTACCCGGCCGGTGGTTCGGCCCGACTCTGGCACACCTCACAATTCGGACCTGGTCGAGTCGGGACCGCGCACACTGTTGCATATCGACGACAGCTGTTCCGCGTCGCGGAGGCCACCGTCGATGCTGGGGACAAGCTGTTGCGCGACACAGTGTTTCCGGAGATCGGGTCGAGCATCAGCGATCTCGGAAGCCGTTTCGATGCCGGTCGATCCACCGCCGACGACCGTCACAACGCTCGCCCAGGGAAGCGCGGCCAACGCCGAACGCGCCGACTCCGCTCCCTCCCACATCCCCACTGCGACCGCGCCCGGCAGCGGTGCGACCGTGCTCCCCACCGCGAGGAACAGATAGTCGAAAGTCTCGCTTGCGCCGTCACCGAGCGTGACGCACCCGTCACCGATCTTGTTCACGGTCCCCAACCGCACGGTGATCCCCGCGCGCAGCATCGAGGTGAGCGGTGTAGATGCCACACCCGTCGCGGCGACCTGCTCGTGCAAACGCACCCGCTCAACGAATTCCGAGCGCGGGTTGATCACCGTGATCCGCGCCTCGGGCACTTTGCCCGCGAGCCGGTTCGCCGCGATCGTGCCCGCGTAGCCAGCGCCTATCACCACAACCTTCATGTCTGCCTCCCTATGGGATCGAATCGCATATGGGATGCCGGTCGCCGACCGCCTGTGACACGACAGTCCGGTGACGCATATCACAGCAGTGACTCGCTCCGTGTCGCCGTCCTCGGCGCGCGCCTGCCCACCCCTGCGCGACGTCGATGACCGCCTCGACGGGTTCGCAGTCGGGGTCGCTTTGGTAATTGGCCGAATTTCGGGCGGATAGTGCGTCACGAACACAGAGAGGGGCTGGAAATGTAGGAGAAGCTTCTCGAAGCGGTGCTGCGTGAGAGATGGAGGATGCTCGGCCCTCCAGCGTCGCCCTGCATTGGGGAGGCGTTAAAACCGCCCTCTGCTGCGTTAGCTGACGACTGTCGTGGTGAGCGATGGGGAAAACGTCTGTCTGAGGCGTCAGGTAGGGATCAGGAAGGCGTTGCACTTAAATGCCCCGAAAGGGGTCCGCTGTTGAAGCGTCGAAATGAAAAGACGACATCGAAACCTGGGCTTTATCTGGCCTTGGGATGAGTCTTGCGGGAGTCTGCTTACTGGCCAGATGATGTCCGGCGTGAAGGCGGCGCGAGCCTGATCTGCTGCGGTTGAGTCCAGCAGGATGGTGTACGACCGGACGCCAGCAAAGTCTGGGCGTGTCGTAGCCGGATAGAGGGTGGTCACCGCGTGATCCTTCAGAAGACCTACCAAGTCATGAGAAGGAAGTTTTACGCGATGACCTCTGTCCAGCCTATCGACCCGTCGGGGATGCTGTCCGAACAACTCGCCGCCGCGAGCCCGGACCTGCTGCGCTTGATGATGTCCACGTTCATCCAGGCGTTGATGAGCGCCGAAGCCGACGCGATGTGCGGCGCCGGTCACGGCGAACGCTCCGAGGCGCGGGTCAACCACCGCAACGGATACCGCCACCGCGACTTCGACACCCGCGTCGGCACGATCGATGTGGCGATCCCGAAGCTGCGGTCGGGCTCCTTTTCCCGGACTGGCTACTCGAGCGCCGCAAACGCGCCGAACGGGCCCTGACCAGCGTGGTGGCGACCTGCTACCTGCTCGGCGTCTCGACGCGCCGGATCGAGAAACTGGTCGAATCACTCGGTGTGACATAACTTTCCAAGTCACAGGTCTCGATCATGTCCGCCGAACTCGACACCGCGGTCGAAGCGTTCCGCACCCGCCCACTCGATCAAGGCCCGTACACCTTCGTCGCCGCCGACGCCCTGGTGTTGAAAGTCCGCGAGAACGGCCGCGTGGTCAACGTCCACACCCTGGTCGCGACCGGCGTCAACGCCGAGGGCTACCGGGAGATCCTCGGTATCCAGGTCACCTCCGGCGAGGACGGGGCGGGTTGGTTGGCGTTCTTCCGCGACCTGGTCGCCCGCGGCCTGTCCGGGGTCTCCATGGTGACCTCCGACGCTCACGCCGGGCTGGTCGCCGCGATCGGCGCGACCCTGCCCGGCGCGTCCTGGCAGAGATGCCGCACCCATTACACCGTGAACCTCATGAGCATCACCCCGAAATCCTCGTGGCCGTGGGTACGGACGCTGCTGCACTCGGTGTTCGACCAAGCAGACACTGAATCCGTTGCTGCACAATATGATCGGATACTCGACGCCTTGGCCGAGAAACTGCCGAAGGTCGCCGCGCACCTCGATACCGCGCGCGTGGATCTGCTCGCGTTCACCGCCTTCCCGAACAGATCTGGTCGAACAACCCACAAGAACGGTTAAACAAGGAAATCCGCCGCCGCACCGATGTGGTCGGCATCTTCCCCGACCGCAACTCGATCATCCGCCTCGTCGGAGCCGTCCTGGCCGAGCAACACGATGAATGGATCGAGGGCCGCCGCTACCTCGGCCTCGACGTCCTGGCCCGCTCACGCGCCACCCTCGACCCCACAGAACAGGAGAACACCCCAGCACTGACCGCCTGACCGAAACAGGGTCACGCGGCGATCACCCCGATACACCACACATTTGGACTTGACCTCTGCTGCTCTTGCGCGGAACGTGAGAAGGCGCGTCCCGACGCTTCCGTCCGCGATGTCTGAACCGCCCCGACTTTTCGGCCGCTTCCTTCTTTGTGAAGGATGTGGGCCATGCCCAAGCGTTATCCGATCGAGCAGCGTGAGCGTGCGGTGAAGATGGTGCTGGACCGACTCGATGGGTATCCGTCGGCGTATACCGCCTGTCAGGCGCTCGCGCCGAAACTCGGTGTCCACCCGGAGTCGTTGCGTGTCTGGGTGAAGCAGGCCCAGATCGATACCGGGAAGGCCCCCGGTGTGACGAGTGCTGAGCAGGCACGGATCAAGGAACTCGAACGTCAAGTGCGAGATCTGAAGGAGGCCAACGAGATTCTGAAAGCGGCCTCGATTTTCTTCGCGCGGGAGATCGACCCGCGCCGCCGTTGATCTGTGCGTTCATCGATCAGATGCGTGGGCTGGGTTACCGGGTCGATCCGATCTGTCGCGTGCTCACCGAGTTGGGCGTGCAGGTCGCCGGACGCACCTATCGGAACTGGAAAACCGCGCCGGCTTCGGCGCGAACGGTGACAGACGCGCATCTGACCGACGCATTGCTGGCCACCATCGGCACGCCCGAGGGGATGTATGGGCGCCGCAAGATGACCCCGTATCTGCGCCGCCAGGGCCTGCGGGTCGGGATCGGCACCGTCGATCGACTTATGCGTGACGAAGGCCTGTCGGGTGTGGTCCGCGGCGGCAAACACCGCACCACGATCGGCGCGAAAGGCGCCGGTCATCGCCGCGCCCCGGACCTCCTCGACCGCGACTTCACCGCGACCGAGCCAAATCGCAAGTGGGTCACCGACTTTACTTATGTGCCCACCTGGTCGGGATTCGTGTACGTGGCGTTCGTGATCGACTGCTTCTCACGATCGATCGTGGGCTGGCAGGCCGCCACGATCAAGGACACCGTCATGGTCACCACTGCACTGAGAATGGCGCTGTGGCGGCGCGACCGCGACGGTCACGCCGTTGAGAATGGATTGATTCATCACAGCGACGCCGGATCGCAATACACCTCGATCAGATTCGCGGAAACCCTTGCCGCCGAACAGATTGCGGCCTCGATCGGCAGCATCGGCGACGCCTACGACAACGCCCTGGCGGAGTCGACGATCGGGCTGTTCAAGACCGAGGCCGTCGCCCGTGACAGCCCATTTCTCACCGGGCCACTGCGGGCGCTCGACGACGTCGAGTACGCAACGATGGAATGGGTCGACTGGTACAACAACCGGCGGCTGCACAGCCTGCTCGGCCATATCCCACCCGTCGAGTACGAAGTCGCCTACTACGCTCAACAACAGCCATCCCAGCCGGTGATGACTCAACCATGAAGCCGGCCGGAAAGTGGGGACGGTTCAGTCAGCGCGGACGGAGAGAGGAAGTATCCCAAGCGGAGAACCTGCAAGGGACTGAGTACCGTCGCAAGACGGCGCTGGCGGACTGGCCTGTAGTAGCTGCGAAACTCCTGCTTGGTGCGGCGGGAGCGGAGCCAAGGGGCCAGGTCATCCGTGGCTGGACTTGTTCGATCAACCAGGCGATGCCTGGGAGGAGTCGCGTGAGCGAGCTGAATTCAATAGGCAAGCCGTTCGAGATCTCCAAGCGAGAGGTCTGGGAGGCATGGAAGAAGGTCAAGGCGAACAAGGGCTGAATCCCTTGTAAGTGTTGGTGGTGGCTGGCCTGGGGCTGGCTGGCAGGGTGGTGCTGGTTCTTCAGACCGGGTGTGACTCGTGAATCCCCTGGCCCCCGGTAGGGGTGCACTTCCCGGGAGTTGTCCTCTCGGTTTGAAGGCCGGCACCGCCCCGGCCCACGACGATGGCCTGATCAGAAGCTTGTCCAACCGCAGGAGCGGTTGTGGCTCATTACAGGTCTGCCTCGTAGTGACTCTCACCCGGACCGACGCCGGTCACGACGTCCACCCCGGCTGGAGGAGAACACCGCATTGACCATCGTGGCAGACCACTTCCGATTCGTCGTCGGCGTCGACACCCACGCCGCGACACACAGTTACGCCATCATCGAATGTCCGACCGGCCGGATCATCGACCAGGCAACGTTTCCGACGACGACGGCGGGACTCTCACGCGCCCAGACATGGATCGGTCGCCGAACCAACCGCGAGATCGACACGGTGCTGATCGCTGCCGAGGGCACCGGCAGCTATGGTGCGGTAGCCGCCGGCAGGTTCGAACATGCCGGCTACCGGGTGGTCGAGGCGCCGACGCCATCGGTGAAACGGTTGCGGGACAACGGGAAAACCGACGCTCTCGACGCCGTCGCCGCCGCCCGATCGACGATCGTCACCGATCTCGACGATCTATGCGACTGGCGCCGCGGCCAGATACGGGCCGCGCTGAACATCCTCACCGTCGCCCGCGACCAGATGGCCACCGAACGAACCCGCACCGTGAACGCACTCACCGCATTGATCCGGTCCTACGACCTGGGCATCGACGCGCGGCGGGCGCTGTCGGCCACATAGATCACCGAGGTCTCCTGCTGGCGACGCCGTGACGAGCCGATCGGGTCAGCGGTTGCCCGCGCCGAGGCGATCCGTCTGGCACGCCGGATCAACGAACTCGGCGATCAGCTGAAAACCAATCGCGCCCAGCTCGACGAGATTCTTGCCGAGCACGCTCCCCACCTGCTGGCGCTGCACGGGGTCGGACCGGTCACCGCCGCGGTCATCCGCGCCGTCTGGTCGCACCCAGGCTGGATCAGAACCGAGGCTGCGCTGGCGAAAATCGCTGGGACCGCACCGATTCCGGCGTCATCGGGCAATACAACTCGACACCGGCTCAGCCGTGGTGGTGACTGCCGGCTCAACAGAGCGATCCACACGATCGTGCTGACCCGGCTGCGGACCGACGCCGACACCCGCGCCTACCTCAAGCGCCACCTGGCCGCAGGCAAGACCAAACGCGAGGTCACACGTTGCCTGAAACGGTATGTCACACGACAGATCCACCGAACACTGACGCAGGCCCCCGCGACGACTTGACAAATGATGTTCCCCCGGTTTCGTGGAGTCGACATAGTTGACTTCAGGCCACGGGTTGGATGGATGACTGCATCATCTCGTACTCGATCGGGGATCGCATGCCCAGAGCCGAATGACGGCGGCGACGGTTGTGGAATATCTCCAGGTATTCGAAGATCGCGTTGGCCAGCTCGATTCTTTTTCCATCTTTGCCGGTCGAGTAGCTCGGTTTGCATTCTGCCCTAGAATGATTCGATGATGGCGTTGTCGCAGTCGCCGATCGAGCCCATCGAGGGCACCAGTCCGGACTTCCGGGCACGGTCGGTGAAGGCCCAGGAGGTGAATTGCTCCGTGGTCGGAATGAATGATCGTCCCGGCCTGCGGTGAGCGGTTGGCGATGGCCATGCCCAGCGCGTTGGTCACCAGTGCGGCGGTCTGGGGCGAGTCGATCGACCAGCCGACGACCCGGCGGGAGGACGTGTCGAGCACGACGGCGCAGTAGACCCTGCCTTCCCGGACACACTGTTCATCGAAGCACTTGCAGTGAGTTTCTTTCTGTTGCAGGAAGAAGCATCACTCAAGGGCTTCATTCAAGATCAATCCGGGGCCGCCGAGTCAGCCCAGAGGTTAAAACTCAAGCTAGCGGAATATCCGCTCAGGCTACGTGCCCGTTCTGATTACTGCTGAGTTCGCGGCGGCGATGGCCGCTTTCGGAAAGCGTTCCGGTGACTACTTATTCGAGGATGTCTCGAACCTGCACGTTCTCCCGGCCTTTCATCAGCGACAGGCGGGCGTTGACCATATGCTTCTTCCAATGCTCGAATGCGCCGTCGGCATCCCGAGCGCGAAGTAGTTTGATCAGCCGGCGGCAGGATCGAATCTCCAATTTGTAGGAGGATTCGTAAAATTCTTTGTCTGCCCGCGTCTCGAGTATCACGGCTTCAGTGTGACGTTCGGTGATCTCGTGCAGCATACCGGCGATGATGGCGAGCGTGGCATTGCCGGACAACTGCACCATCCGCAGATGGAAGGCAGATGTGCCGGCCGCCAGATTGTCGGAGGCGAAGGCCGCGGGAATTTCCTCATCGACGAGGCGTTCGAGCTCGTCGAAATCCTCATCGGTTCCCTCGTCGGCCAGGATTCGGGCGACGTCAGGTTCGATGGCCTCGCGGGCGACAAACACGTCGGCAACTGTGGCGCCCGAGAGCTCCAGCAGTAGCGAGGCCGGCCTTGCAACGATTTCCGGCCCGGGGACGCACACCCGGGCGCCGGAGCGTGATCCGCGGCGCACCTCGACGAGACGTTCGGATTCGAGGACACGAACTGCCTCGCGAAGCGTTGGGCGACTGACAGAGTAGTGCAGCATCAGCTCGGCTTCGTGGGGGAGGTGGTCGCCGTCCTTCAGGCTGCCGTCGATGATCATGCGGCGAAGGTTGCGGGCCACGAGCTGCGCTGTCTTCGGCGTCCTGATCGGTCGCGAAGCCGCGTTGCGCGCGTCGAAGATCGGCGCGCGGACTTTGTCAGCCACTGCTGTACCTCCCGTTGATCGTATTCGTCGGCCAAGGAACCACCTGGCCCTACCCGTGCCGGAGCTCTCGGCTTCATGGTGCCGATTTCCGGAGGTTCCTTGAACGCTGAATGTAGCGTACTAAGTTTAACAAGTTAGCACGTGGGCGCGCCTCGCGCAGTCGATGGCCGCGCATCGGGAAGGATGCATGCTCACCCGACGACTCCCTGAACTCGCAGATTGCGATGGCATCGCTGTCGATCCGAGCTCGGTGAGAAGAGCATCGGTGTGGGCGGCGGTGAGGCAGCCGGCGTCGGCTTTGGTCCAGTGATCGTGAGAATGTCGTCACCGGTGTGAGCCTGCGATGCACGTCGACGGTGGGACGCACTGCCATCACGCTGTCGTCGGCTTCGAAGAACTCGTCTTCCCACAGCGTCCCATCCCGAGCTCGGCGTATTCGAGCAGCGCAGCTGTCATCAATTTCTCGTCCAATTCGGGATCGCGCGGGCGTCCGAGTCGCGTGGCTGGCTGCGGCATCGGTAGGCCGGACCGCAAGCCAATTCAGTTGCCGCGCAGAGAATCGCGCCAGCTGAACTTCGGCTCGTAGTTGAGATCTCGGCGTGCCTTGTCGATACAGAGCAGCGTCTCGTGTCCGGCAAATTCGCGAGTAGTGGGGACGTCGGGGAACTGCTCGGCAACGAGTTCCGCCGTCGGGCGTTCGACCACCGTGTCGGCGTTCGCGATAACGAACATGCGGTATCCCGGTACAGCGTGCTCGAGGGCCTTTCGTACGGCTTGTGCGCCGTCTCGTTTGTCGACGTATGCCCAGAGGTTCGAGCGTCGTCGTACCGTCGCGTCGGCCTGGTGATCGGCGAGCCGCGGGTAATCTGTTTCGTCCAGCACGTTCGACAGTCGCAGCGCCGTCAGCGACAGATCCGGATTCCACCGTGCTACCTCGGTGGCCATCGTCTCCTCGAGATGCTTGGCAAGCGAGTACGACGATTCGGGCCTTGCCGGACAGTTCTCGTCGACCGGCAGATAGGGAGGTGCGGCGGTGAACGGAATGCCGAGCAGTGTCTCACTCGACGCCCACACGACCGTGTTCACGCCCGCGCGAATCGCGGAAGTGAACAGGTTGTAGGTCGTCATGAGATTGTTCTCGAATGTCGCCGAGTTGGTAGCTAGTCCTGGTCCGGGAACGGCCGCCAGATGGACA
The DNA here is from genome assembly GCF_040606855.1 of Nocardia sp. NPDC005366. Lineage (NCBI taxonomy): Bacteria > Bacillati > Actinomycetota > Actinomycetes > Mycobacteriales > Nocardiaceae > Nocardia > Nocardia sp. NPDC005366. Next base: position 88,288 of record NZ_JBEXFQ010000016.1, on the reverse strand, counting down.
AGTGCGTCAACCCGGCGGAATCTGCTGTCGACTGTGCTGAGGACCTCAGTCGCTTGGCCGAGGTCGCGGAGGTCGGCGACCACTGACGCAACCTCGCGGTCGGGGTGCGGCACTTTGTCTACAACAACCGGCTTCCACCCGTGTGCGCGCAGTTCAGCCACGACTGCCTTGCCGAGCTTCCCGCTTCCGCCAGTGACGACTACTCGTCGGGCCACGGCAATCTCCTCCGGTTGCGATTGTTTCACCCGGATCACGCTCCGGCCAGCCGCCTGCGGTGCCAGCTGACCGAGCCGTTCAGCAATTCGTCTACTTTGATCCGGCGGGCCAACAGATGCAGATCGTGCTCCCATGTGAACCCGATTCCGCCGTGCACTTGCAGTGCGGTCGAAGCGACTGTCGAGGTTGCGTCTCCGGCATACGCTGCCGCGGCCGATACTGCCACCGCGCGCTGCGCCGGCTGATTCCCATCGAGAGCGACCGCAGCGGCCCACAATGAGGATCGTGCAGCCTCGGTTTGCAGCGTCATGTTGGCACAATGGTGTTTGACGGCCTGAAATCCGCCGATCGGCTGTCCGAACTGGGTGCGCTGACCGGCGTACTCGACAGTCTGGTCGACCAGTCGCTGCGCCGCCCCGAGTGCGTCCATCTTGCGGTAGAAGGCGAGGGCATCCGACAGATGGGAGACGGTGCCCGTGGGAACCGTTGTCCAGTCCTTTTCTGACACTGTGAGGTCGAGGTCGAGTGTGGACCACGACCGGGTGAGATCGAGGGTCGAGAGGGTTCGCAGGCTCAGGCCAGCGGTGTCGCTGGCCACGTGCACGAGAATTTCGGTTTCGTCCTGTGATGTCAGCGCGAGCAAGAATCCGGTCGCGTCCAGTGCTGCCGTGACAGGACTCGTGGTGCCGGTGATCCTCAGATTGCCACCTCGGATCTCGGTCGTCAGCGGTACGCCTTCCGATGATCCGATAACGAGTGCGATCGATTGTGCACCGGTGGTGTTCGCGTTAGCGAGGGCCGCGAGCTGCGGTGGCAACGTTTCGAGGGTCGCGGTGGCCAGTGCGAGCTCGGCGAGTGGAGATGGGCTGGCGGCACGGCCATGTTCTTCGACGAGCACCGCAAGGTCGACGTGTGTTCCTCCCATATCGCTTGTGAGCAGGCCGATAAGGCCGGACTCCACCAGGTGCTTTGCGGCGTCGTCGGGAATTCTCGCCGGACCGGAGTCGATGTCAGGTCGTCGGGCGGCGATGGGGTCATGTTTGGCCAGCCAGGCGCGCTCGCCAGCGGCCAGATCTTCCTGTTCGGCGCTCAGTGCGAAGTCCACAGCATCCCTCCTCGTGAATGTTGACCTAGTTAACCATGTCAGCTATCTTCTGAATAGAGCATACGACAGCCGGGATTCCGGATGCGTGATCATGGCGATCGACATGGCCGGGCGCAGCAAAACGCGGCGTTCCGACTCGGTGGCCCGCTACCGCATAAGTGGGAGGGAACGAATGACGAGCATCAGGAGCGCGCTGGCACGGCTATGGGCGGCCGACGACGCCGCCGCCATGATCCAGCAGGGTGAAACTTGGTTCACCTGGGGAGAGGTCCGTGCGCTGGCCGAGACCTTGGATGCGGCACTGAACGAAGCAGGCTGCCGCGAGGGCAGCAGAGTCGGTGTCGTGCTGGACAACCGGATGGAGTCGATAGCCGCGCTGATCGCCATCCTTCGCGAGGGGCGCACTGTCATCACCCTCAACCCGATGCAGCCGGTGATGCGACTGAGAAACGATATGACCAATGCTCGTCCCCGTGCCGTTCTGGCCTCGGCGGACATGTGGAACGAGCCACTCTTTCGGTCCGCGGCCGAAGTCGACAACATGATCGGGTTCGCTGTCGACGGGGTGGAGGTCATTCCGATGACTGGTGTCGACCGGCACGGTTCGCCGCACTCGGAAGATGCGATCGTCGAGCCGGTCGGGGTCGAGATGTTCACCTCCGGTACCACCGGACCGCCGAAGCGGATCCCGCTCACCTGGCGCCAGCTCGAGGCCGCGCTTACCGCGGTGCACGGACATACCGGCGCGGCGGGACCCGATGATCAGAAACCGTTCACCGGTCGCGTGGCACTGGTAACACTTCCGATCGTACATATCGGAGGTCTGTGGGGTGTGCTCCAGAATCTGGCCGAGGCGCGGCCCTTTGTCATGCTGCCCCGCTTCACGGTCGAAGGTTGGTGCGCGGCGGTGCGGGAACATCGGCCGAAGGTTGCCGGTCTGCCGCCGGCAGCGATGCGAGCGGTAATCAGCGCCGATGTGCCGGCCGCCGACCTGGCCAGCTTGCGTGCCATCACAGCGGGAACAACTTTCGTGAATCCGGATCTCGCCGACGAGTTCACCGCCAAGTACGGCATTCCGGTACTGGTCATGTACGGAGCAACCGAGTTCTCGGGGGCGATCGCCGGGTGGACCAAGCCCATGCATGGACAGTGGTGGGCCGAAAAGCGAGGCAGTGTCGGGCGGGCGATGCCTGGCGTCGAGCTCAGGGTCATCAGCGACGACGGAGTGATCCTGCCGCTCGGAGAATCCGGCCGACTCGAAGTGAGCTCCAGTCAAACTGGAACAGGGAAGGGTGACTGGGTCCGAACCTCGGATCTCGGCCATGTGGACGAGGACGGCTTTCTCTATATCGATGGTCGCGCGGACGATGTAATTGTTCGCGGCGGCTTCAAGATTCAGCCGGAAACAGTGGCCGAAGCACTACGCGCCCACGATGCAGTTCTCGACGCCACTGTCTACGGGCGCGAGGACGAGCGGCTCGGAAATGTGCCCGTCGGCGTCGTCGAGCTGGTCGATGGTGCCGCGCCGGTCACCGAGGACGAGCTGAAGGCGTTTTGCCGTGCTCAGCTCACCGCGTACGAGATCCCCGTTCGGGTCTACACGGTGGCGGAGCTTCCCAGAAGCGTTTCGCTGAAGGTCGACCGGCGGCGCCTTCTCGAAATGGTCTCGGAGATCGACGAGTCCAGAACAGCCGCAGCGGCATCGGGAAGGTAGACGAACATGCAACGAGAAATCTTCGACAGTGAACATCACCAGTACCGCGAAACGGTACGGGGGTTTCTCGCCCGCTACGCGACTCCGCATCAAGAGCAGTGGGCGAAAGACGGCATCATCGACAAGCAGTTGTACGTCGATGCCGCCAAGTTCGGGGTGCTTGGCTTCTCGGTTCCGGAGGAGTTCGGCGGTGGTGGGGTGGCCGGCGATTTCCGCTACAACGTCATTGTCGCCGAGGAATCGGCTCGCGCCTCCTCCGATGGCCCGGCCTTCACCCTGCAGAACGATGTGCTGGCGCCTTACATGCTCGAACTCACCAATGACGAACAGAAGGCGCGATGGCTGCCGGCATTCGCGAGAGGCGAGCTGGTCGCCGCGGTAGCCATGACCGAACCGGGTGCGGGCAGCGACCTGCAGGGAATCCGCACCTCGGCGTATCGAGACGGCGACGACTGGGTGCTGACAGGCTCGAAAACCTTCATCTCGTCGGGTATCCATGCCGATCTCGTCATCGTGGTGGCCCGAACTGACCCCGATGCCAAGGCCAGCAACGCATTCACTCTTCTGGGCGTGGAACGCGACATGGTCGGATTTACACGCGGTCGAAACCTGGACAAACTCGGCTTGCACTCTCAGGACACTGCGGAACTAAATTTCGACGCGGTGCGGGTGCCAGCAAAGAATATAGTTGGTGAGGTAGGCAAGGGATTCCTGCATCTGATGCGGAACCTGCCGATGGAACGAATGTCGATCGCTGTCACCGCGGTCGCGTCGTGCCGGTCGGTACTGGACACTACCCTGGAATATGTCAAGTCCCGCAAAGCATTCGGTGCTCCGATCGGTTCCTTCCAGTCCAACAAATTCGAACTGGCCACGCTCGAGACCGAGGTCGATCTCGCGCAGGTGTACGTCGACCGGTGTATCACCGCGCTCAACGCGGGCACCCTCGATGGCGTCGACGCCGCAAAAGCGAAGTGGTGGACCACCGAGCTGCAGCAGCGGCTCATCTACACCTGCCAGCAGATGCATGGCGGCTATGGATTCATGATGGAATATCCGGTCGCCAGGGCGTATGCCGATGCTCGAATTCAGACTATCTACGGCGGCTCGACTCAAATCATGAAAGAAATCATCGGGCGCTCGCTCGGACTGTAGAAAGGAAATTCAATGGGTGCGGTAATTGTCGAGGCTGTCCGGACGCCGGTCGGAAGACGCAACGGGGGCTTGTCCGGGATCCACCCGGTCGACCTGTCGGCGGTCGTGTTGCAAGAGCTGGTCAAGCGTGCGGGTATCGATCCGGCGCTGATCGAGGATGTCATCTGGGGGTGTGTCGGTCAGGTCGGTGAGCAGACCCATGACATCGCCCGCAACGCGGTCCTGGCAGCCGGCTGGCCGGAGACGGTGCCGGGTGTCACGGTCGATCGCCAGTGCGGATCCTCGCAGCAATCGTTGAATTTCGCGGTTGCCAGCGTGCTCGCGGGTCACTACCAAGCGGTGGTTGCCGGTGGCGTCGAGTCGATGTCGCGAGTGCCGATGGGTGCGGCGGCCTCAGTGGGCGGCAGTCCGGTCAGCCCTCAGTTCCTGGAGCGATACAACAACACTTCTCCGAATCAGGGCCTCGGTGCCGAGATGATGGCCGAGAAGTGGGCGTTGTCGCGGGCTGATGTGGACGCCTTCGCGACTCGCTCGCACGAGCGCGCGGCCGCGGCCCAGGACGCCGGCCTGTTCGACGAGCAGATCGTTCCCGTTACTCTGCCGGACGGCACCGTGGTGTCGAAGGATGAGGGGATCCGGCGAGGCACGACCGTCGACAAGCTGGCTGGTTTGAAGGTGGTTTTCAAGGAGGACGGTGTGATTCACGCCGGCAACTCCTCGCAGATCTCCGACGGTGCGGCAGCATTGCTGATCGTCAGTGACGAGTTTGCGAGCGAACACGGACTGACTCCGATCGCCCGCGTACATACCGCCGTGGTGGCCGGCGCCGATCCCGTGATGATGCTCAGTGCACCGATCCCCGCGACCGAGAAGGCACTGGAACGTTCCGGTCTCACGGTCGACGATATCGGAGTCTTCGAGGTCAACGAGGCCTTCGCGCCGGTGCCGATGGCTTGGCAGAAAGAGATCGGCGCGCCGGACGAGAAGCTCAACCCCAACGGTGGTGCGATCGCCCTCGGCCACCCGCTCGGTGGGTCGGGTGCGCGGATCCTCACCGACTTGATTTTCCATATGCGCCGCAACGACATTCGTTATGGCCTGCAGACCATGTGCGAGGGTGGCGGCCAGGCCAACGCGACGATCCTGGAACTGGTGAAGTGATGTCGGCGGCAACCGAGGTCGGCGCGCTCACCGAACGCCGGGGCAACGTCCTGCTGATCACGATCAACCGTCCGGAAGCCCGCAACGCGGTCAACTCGGCGGTGAGTTCCGCTGTCGGCGCCGCATTGGTCGACGCCGAGAACGACCCGGAAATCCGCGTCGTCGTCATCACCGGCGCCGGTGACAAGTCCTTCTGCGCCGGTGCGGATCTCAAAGCGATCTCACGTGGCGAGAACTTGTCCGCACCCGGCAACGAACACTGGGGCTTCGCAGGTTTCGTCCGCCATGTCATCAGCAAGCCCACGATTGCCGCGGTAAACGGCACCGCTCTCGGTGGTGGTACCGAGCTCGCGTTGTCCGCAGACCTCATCGTGGCCTCGGACAGTGCCAGCTTCGGGCTCCCCGAGGTCAAGCGGGGATTGCTCGCAGGCGCGGGAGGGGTTTTCCGGCTGCCCGCCCAGATCCCTCAGCGCCTGGCGATGGAGATGATCCTGACGGGCGACCCGATCACGGCTGTGAAGGCGCGCGAATACGGCCTGATCAACAGTGTCGTGCCGGATGGCACCGTGGTCGAAGCCGCCCTCGCGCTCGCGGAACGGATCGCGGTCAACGCGCCGCTGTCGGTTCAGGCCAGCAAGCGAATCGCACTCGAGATCCAGGCCGGTGATCGCCCGGCCGAAAACGGCAGGTGGGCAGACTCCGAGGCCGAATGGCTGAAGCTGATGAACAGCGAGGACGCAAAGGAAGGCCCACTGGCCTTCGCTGAGAAGCGTGCACCCGTCTGGAAATCGCGGTAGCCGCCCGAGAACTGTTCTGCCCTGCCAAGTTGAACGCCAACGCGTGTCCGTCCCTGTCGATCGACACGGACGGACTTGGCGTTTTTGATGCGGTCCTCGCAACGAGCCCGCTGCCGGTGGCCAAACTCCAGGTTGGGGAGCTGACCTCGGGAGGTGTTGGTGACGAACGCGGCCAACCGCAGTCCGTCGCGGTGGGTGAACCGCAACTGCCCGCCGGGATGGTTGAGTCGGCTCGCAGCGCGGCGCAGGTGTGGCCACCGGTCCGTCTCTGCGAGCCGCTCGCAGAACCCGGCGTGCGCGTTGCCTGGCGGGACCTGCCCGAACGGTACGGGCCCTGGAAAACGGTGTATGGCTCTGAGCGCGAATTCTGGGATCTGGCTCACTTTTCGTGATGGCCGGGTGACCGTGGGGTTGCCGGTATCAGCGTTGCGCGGCCGTGAGTAGGAGGCGTTTTCGTAGCAGCGGAAGTCCTGCTCGGCCGAACATCTGTCTCTTGATCATTTTGATGAGATTGACCCGGCCCTCGACGGGGCCGGAGTTCCAGTGCGTGGTCAGACCGGCGACAACGGCATCGAAGTCGGATTCGAGCCCGTTGGCGAACGAGGTCAGGCCGGGCAAGGCATCGGCGCGGACAGCGGCGATCCAGTCCGGTAGCCGTTGGCCCTGCAACGTCGTGACGATCTCACCGAAAGCACGGACGTGTCTCTCGGCGGCCTGTAGCTGGGCGCACTGTTCCAGCACGGCTTTCAGTCGCGGCCGGTCGTCCTCGCCGAGGGTGTCGGGATGGCGGGTCAGCCACCCGGTGACCTCCCGGACTGTCGGTGGCCTCGCGGCGATGGGTTCCGGGTTGTCGCGGTGTTGTTCCAGGTAGCGGCGCACCAGCGAATAGCTGCCGTTGTAGCCGCGCTCGGTGATCTCCCGATGCAGATCCACAGCATTGCGACATCCTGCTTCCCAAGCTTGACGCAGGTAGGGCTTGAACGGGTCCAGCTTGCTGGGACGCGGACCCTTCCACTTGCCGTCGACCAACTCCTGCCAGGTGGCCGCGCGGGCGTAGCGCTGCACCGTGCGCTGGCCCCAGCCCAAGCCGCGAGCGATACCGCGGATGCTGTGTCCTGCGGCGAGCAGATCGTGAACCTGCCTGTGATGCCGCTGAGCGCGCTGAGCGAACCTGCCGACAGGCTCCTCATCACCAGGCTGAGGATTCGACGGGGTGACTGACTCGGGCTCGGTGGCGCGCAGGCAGTCGCGGTGGCGTGCCACGCAGCGCTCGACGGCTTTGCCGAGGTTCTGCCAGAGGTGGAACCTGTCGGCAACCTGGATCGCGTCCGGGGCGCCGACCCGGGCTCCTTCGGCATAAGATCCGGAACGGTCTCGGCATATCACCTCCACCCCAGGATGAGCCGCCAGCCAGTTCGCCAGTGTCGCGGCGTCTCTGCCCGCCAACAACTCCCGGGGTGCCGGTCTCGCAGTCGATCAACACGGTGCCGTAGTTATGACCGCGCCGCAGCGCGAAGTCGTCCACCCCCAACACCCGTGGCGTCGTCGCGGCCGGATCCGGCAACGCCTCGAGCAGGCGCAGCAGAGTGGACCGACTCACCGAGGCATGCAGCCCGGCGGCCAACCGGGCACCGGCCCGCCCTGCCAGTGCGACCGCGATCCCCTCCAACATCGCCCGCAACAACGGTGTCCGCCTCCCGTGCCGCACCGTCAACCCCGCGACCTGCTCCACGAAAGTCGCTACCCCACAAGATCGTTCATCACAGAACCATCGCCGCACCCGCAGCCGCACCACCAACCGCCGTCCACCCACCGGCGCGTCGGCCAAGCGACGCTCGTACCAGCTGTGCACCCTGTTCGCCTCACACCCGCAACGCGAACAGACCACGGTCGCCGCCAGTGCGGACGCTCGGACACACACCGCGCCCGCCACCTCTTCGACCGCCTCGACCACCACCCCGGCCAGGTGCGGAAACAGCACGCGCACAACATGATCAACACACAGCCGGACATCATCCCCGAGACCCGGGCCACCCTCCAAACTTGGCCACGCCCATCACGAAAAGTGCGCCAGATCCCGACTTTGGCGCTCAAAACCACGGTGTACAACCGGGTTCTGGCGGTGGTCGCGTAACGGCACTCTAGTGGTTCGCCTTCGAAGTTGTTGGACAGTGTGGTCGTCTGGTTGAATTTGTCGGGTGCGGGCTGCTGCTCTGGTGTTGGGTGAGGGTGATCGGGAGGTCTTGCAGGGCTGGATCCGGTCGCAGTCGATGAGGGCCGGGTTGGTGTTGCGGGCTCGGATCATCGTGTTGGCAGCTGATGGTGTCGCGCACGCCGAGATCGCGCGCCGGTTCGGTATCTCGCGTCAGACGGTGATCAACTGGCGTGCTCGTTACCAGGCCGGCGGGGTAGAGGGTTTGCGTGATGAGGATCGTTCGGGACGGCCACGGACGTTGGATCGGGACAAGTTGATCACCACCACGTTGACTCCGCCGCCGAAGAAATATGGTGTGACGCATTGGAGTTCGCGTCTGTTGGCCGAGCATCTGGGGATCGCGCACGGCACGGTGTCGAAGGTATGGCGCGAGTACGGAGTGCAGCCGTGGCGGGCGGAGACGTTCAAGTTCTCCACCGATCCTGAGTTGGCGGGCAAGGTCACCGACATCGTCGGGCTGTATCTGAACCCGCCGCAGAACGCGATCGTTCTGTGTGTCGATGAGAAGTCCCAGATCCAAGCCTTGGACCGGACCGCGCCGACGCTGCCGATGCAGATCGGTATTCCCGAGCGACAAACCCACGACTACATCCGCCACGGCACCACCACTTTGTTCGCGGCCTTGGAGATCGCGACCGGCAAGGTCACCGGTGTCTGCAAACCGCGCCATCGTCATCAGGAGTTCCTTGCGTTCCTGCGCCACCTCGCCCGCGTCTATCCGGGCCGGGAGTTGCATCTGGTGATGGACAACTACGCCGCCCACAAGAAAGCCGAAGTGCGGGACTGGCTCGCCGAGAACCCCCGTATCCGAGTGCATTTCACCCCGACCTCCGCGTCGTGGATGAACCTGGTCGAGGTGTGGTTCGGCATCATCGAACGCCAAGCCATCCACCGCGGAACCTTCCGCAACGTCCGAGAACTCACCACCAAAATCCGGACGTTCATCAACGGCTGGAACCCACGAGCCAAACCCTTCGTCTGGACCAAGACCGCCGACCAGATCCTCACCAAAGCCCAACGCCCAAACACTTCGAATACGGGGCACTAGGGATGGTGGTGGGCAAGGTGCGGGTGGTCGCCGCGGCAGTGGCCGAACTCGATCTCGATCGTGAGGTGTCGATCGATTCGACGATCGTGCGCGCCCATCAGCATTCCGCGGGTGGGCGTACGCGTGTGGTTCACCCAGGGGAACAACGGATCCGGCGGCGGGTACAGCGAACCAGTTGATCATGCTATCGGTCGTTCCCGTGGTGGGCTGACCACCAAGATCCATCTGGCCTGTGAAGGGCTCGGACGACCTGTGAGCATGGTGTTGACCGCGTGCAACGTCAACGACTGCACCATGTTCACCCAGGTGTTGGCCAGGACCCGGATGCCGCGCGTGGGCCGAGGTCGACCCTGGACACGGACACGGCGGGTCTTGGCCGACAAGGGCTACTCCACACGCGCGATCCGCCACCACCCACGTCAGCGCGGTATCGTCGCAACGATTCGCTCGCCGCCAACCTCGAGGGATTCCTCGGCCAACTCCACAGCAAAGCCGAAATCTCGACCGTCACCGAACGCCAACGCGCTACGACTATTCGTCAAAGACGTCCTGATCGGGCTCCGACAAGATCACCATCCGCCACCGCGTCCCCATCCGGGAACGCACCGGCCACGACACCCCGAACACCGACACCACCGACTTGGAGGACGAACATTACCCATTGCGTTGGAGGCCTACTGACCCCCGCCTTGGGGCGTGCCCTCCTCGGTCGGGGCGAAACGACCGCGATCGAGTACTCCCGCCTTCAGCCAACCGGCCACCAGTCCCCGGGCGGGAAACGTGGCCAGCGCAGCGAGCAGATGGTTGTGATCGATGCGGTCGAACGCCGCTTTCAGGTCCGCGTCCAACACCCACACGCGTTGCGGATTTTAACCTTTCAACGTGAGGTAGAAGGCCGAAATTGCGTTCTGACAAGCACGGCCCGGCCGGAAGTTGTATGACTTCGGCTCGAACCGTGCCTCCCACTCGGGCTCCAGCGCGTTGACTACCCACGCTTGAAGCACCCGATCAGCGATCACCGCGATTCCGAGCGGGCGCTGCTTCCCGCCCGCCTTCGGGATGAATGCCCGCTTGACCGCTCGAGGCGTCCACGATGACGAGCAATGCTGCGCCCAGTCGGCCAGTTCGGCGTTCTCCTGAGCCAATAGCACCGCCCGGCCATCCACCCCGGGCGTCTTGCGGCCAGCATTGATCTCTGTCACCCGCCGCACGCTCAACAGCGTGTTCGCCCGGGATCGGAGCATCAACTTCTGCAGATTGCAGACCTTCTTGAGGTCGCCCGCCTGCGTCGCCGTGAAGATCCTCTGCCTCGAACGCCGTACTTCGCCCTCGACGGCTCGGCAATCGATCGACTGCCAATCGAGAAGGTCGTCCTCCGGTCCGTTCACCATGACGTCATCGACCGCCGCGGCTGCCTCGATCATGGTGTCCAACTTGTCCTTCGGTTCCGGTGTCGTTGTCGTCGTCTCTTCACAGGCTCACCTGGCCCACGTCAGCACCCTTTCGGGTCCGGGCGATGCCCGTATCCGGCCGGTTATGCGAAACCCGTCGGCGGAGGAGCCGACCACGAACGTCTCGATTTCCCGCTGCCTTTCGGCCACCGGCATCGGCTTCTTGGGCCATCCTGCGCCCGCTGGAGAATCGGGCCTTCCTCACGGTCGGCTTGCCGACGACGCAAACGTCGCCGGACTCCAACGGGGTTGTCACGTTCCACACGAATGAGATACGGCCGGGTCGGGTGCCCCCTATACCCCGAGGACGGCGGTGTTCTCCCGACCGGCTTAGAGTCCTCCGGTCGGCGCCTGCGCGTTTCAGCGACCAGTCCTTGGCCCCGCTACTACTACCCATCTGCGGGTTTCCGATGACGAGGTCTCATCAGGGGTTCACGGTTGTTCACCCTTCCGGCCTTCCCCGTGACTTGTAACTCCCGGATGGAACGGGAGCCCTCGAGCCTTCCGACCTGAGCTTCGCACCCCACCGTTACCGGCGACGCACGTCAGGCCCGGGGACAGATCTTCGAACACTGATCCGTAACTACATCTTCGGCATCCGCCGACCTCCTTCGATGAAGCTCACTCAACTCGTGCGACCTCGTGTCGCACCCCGTCCTCCGACTACTACCGGCTCTCCGCCCCGCCTCGGGCCATCGGCGGACGACGCGCCTTCCCTGCCGACCCACCTGGAGGGCGGGTTCGAAGCGGGAGCTCCGAGGTGGTTCCCACGTTCACTGCGTTCCGTTCGTCGGGTGAGGCGGCCAGCTTTGCCCCTGCGGCATCGCCACGGCTACGCCGCAGTCCTTCACCGTGGCCTCCCGCCCGGCAAGATCAATCCGATCCACGAGTTCCCGCCCATACAGGCGGTGCGCACCGCAATCCAGCCCAGATCCACCGGGTTTTCGAGCTGGCGGAGGTCTTGAGGGGCTTTACACTGCTGGTTCCTCGCGTCCACCTTCCCGTCTCGCTTGCCGGACCCGCACCGTCGGGTAGTGCCGGTACGTCCCGTCGTTGTCGGGGCTGCTTACCACCAAGCCCGGTCGTCTCACCGGACCCGGCTGCCCCCAGCTTCTACCGCTCCGCTGCGACGGAACGGCGGCGCGGGCTTCACACCCGCACACGGACACACACCGCCTCGTGGCGCACGGTCTCTCACCTCCATTCGGATCAACAGCGCCTTACGGCGCACCGGGCGCTCCTTGCGCACGATCAGCCGCATTCCGGGTGGCCACCCGAACAGTTCTGAGTTGTCCGGGGTAATCACCGCGAACACGTCGCTGGAATACACGATTGCAACTGTTGATCGTCCTGCTTTTCGGACTCTGTGGCGAGCCGCACGCTCGCCGGAGCCCCAAACGGCGGCTGGTCGACGAGCCTGACTTTTGTGCCGCTCTGCCGCGAGTCGAACAAGGTTCCGGTGCGCGCTCGCGGACGCGTTCGTCGGCGAGCCCGAAGGATCACGCGGCCGCCGCACCATCTGTAGACGGCAATTAAGGCCAAGGATTTCCGGCTATCGCTGACATATATCGGCCCTGATGTGAGAATTTGGGCGTGAGGACTGTGAAAGAGGATCCTCTGATGGCATAGTGTGGCCTGGATCACCACGATTGATACCGGCGATCGGCGTCACTCGATCTGCTGCAAACGAAGGAAGTAATGTCCAGTTTTTTGGAGTACGCCGTGCTGAGCCTTGGGGCTGCCGGTGTCTACGCCTGGGTGGCCCTCGGCGTGGTCGTGGTCCACCGTGGTTCCGGCGTATTGAACTTCGCGCAGGGCGCGATGCTGATGCTGAGCGCCTATGTGTTCAACGATCTTCGCGAGTCGTGGGGCGCGTGGCCCGCTGCGGTGTTCGCCGTGTTGCTCACCGGAGCGCTCTCGCTCGCCACCCATGTCTTCGTCATGCGGCCGCTGCGCAATGCGGCGCCGCTCACGCGGACGGTGGCCACCCTCGGCGTACTCATCGTGCTCCAGTCGCTCGTGGTGCTGATCTACGGCACCGAGTCCAAGCCGACGTTGCCCGTCCTGTCGGACGGTCAGGTGAACGTGCTCGGCACCGACGTTGGCATAAACCGCCTTCTCGTCCTCGCCGGAGCCGTGCTGGTCGCTGCTGGGCTCTGGGCGTTCTTCCGCTGGACGACAGCGGGTCTCGCCGTGTCGGCTGCCGCTGAGAACCCGCGCGCCATGGCCACGCTGGGTTGGTCCCCGAATGTGATCGCGGGCTCCGGCTGGTTCGGCGGCGGCGTGATCGCCGGGGTCGCGGGCATCATCATCGCGCCCCAGCAGGGCCCACTCTCGGCAACCAACCTCATTCTGCTCATCGTCCCCGGCCTGGCAGTCGCTGTCGTCGGCTCCTTCCGCTCCTTCCCCCTGGTCATCGTCGGCGCCGTGGGGCTGGCGCTGCTCGAGCTGGAGGCCAAGGTGCAGCTGGCCGATCGGTACGACTGGCTGCAAGGCGTGGAGAAAGCCATGCCGCTGGCCGTCGTGGTCGCGGTGCTGACACTGCGGGGGAGTGCCATACCCGGGCGCGGGCACGAAGCCGAGGGCAGGCCGGAGCTCGGCACTGGGCGCGTGAATCCCTGGCTGCTCGTCGGTGGAATCGGCATCCTCGGTGTCCTTATGCTGACGATCTTCAGCGAGAACTGGACCAACGCACTCACGGCGAACCTCGCCTGGGCCATCATCATGCTGTCGGTCGTGGTCTTGGTCGGCTACACCGGTCAGCTCTCGCTCGGTCAGCTCGCTTTCTCCGGCGTGGCAGCGCTCGTCGCCGGCCGCCTGGTGGCCACGACCGACGTACCGTTCTGGCTTGCCGTGCTGCTCGGCGTCCTCGCGACAGTGCCGGTCGGGGTGTTGTTCGCACTCCCGGCGCTGCGAACCCGAGGTCTGGATCTGGCCGTGGTGACCCTGAGCCTGGCGGTGGCGGTGGAGCAGATCGCCTTCAAGCGGGCCTATACCTCGCCCTCGCCCGACGGCGTCGAGGTCGGGGGCTTCCTCGCGGAGTTCAGCAAGACCCGCGAAGGCACGGTGGTCCAGGGCGAGGTGCGGCTGTTCGGGTTCAGCCTGGACCGGATCGACCACCCCACGTCCTACGCATTCTTCGCCCTCGGATGCTTTGTCATCTGCGCACTTCTGGTGGCCAACTTGCGGCGCAGCCGGGCGGGCCGCCGCCTCATCGCGGTCCGCACCAACGAACGCGCCGCGTCGTCACTCGGCATCAGCGTCGTGGGGGCCAAGATCTACGCCTTCGCCCTGTCGGCGGCAATCGCCGGTCTGGGTGGCATCGTCCTGTCATTCCAACAGCGAACCCTCGGCTTCGGCTCCGGCGAGTTCGACGCGTTCAAATCCATCCTCGTGGTGGCCTTCGCCGTTGTCGGCGGGGTCGGCTACGTCTCCGGGTCCCTGTTCGGAGCACAGCTCATGCCGGCTGCGCTCGGCGCCGCGATCAGCCGTTTCGTCAGCGAGCGGCTGATAACGCTCGGGAGCGGCGTCAAGGCCGTTGCCGTTGCCGCCTCGGTGCTGGTCGGTCTGCTGGTCGGCCGCTCCGTGCACCGGAACCTGCCCAAGCGGACGGGTGCGTGGAAGTTCCTGCCACTCGCGGTCGCGGTGGCAATCGGCGTGCTCGGTCTGCTGCAGGCGGACCGGGTGGCGGGGTGGCTTCGCGAGCTCGATCTGTACGTGCCGCTGATCGGTGGCGTGTTACTCATCGTGCTGATCATCAAGAACGCAGGCGGAATAGCCTCCGACATCGCCCATGCCACGGCCCGGTTACCCCTTCGAGCGCGTCGCCCGGCAGATGTCCTCGCCCCCGCGGGGGACGAGGCCAAGGTCCGTCCCGAGAGCCTGAACGTGTCGGGGCTGACCGTCCGCTTCGGTGCGGTGACGGCTGTCGACGACGTCAGTTTCGAGGTTCCCCCCGGGCAGATCGTCGGGCTCATCGGCCCGAACGGGGCGGGCAAGACGACCGTCGTCGACGCGCTCACCGGCTACGCCAAGGCCGCGTCGGGGCAGGTGTCGCTGTCGTCCCGATCGCTCGACGGGCTGTCGGCTCATCAGCGCGCACGCGCCGGCCTCAGCCGGTCCTTCCAAAGCCTCGAGCTCTTCGACGATCTGACGGTCCTCGAGAACATCGCCGCCGCCAGCGACTCTCGTGACGGGCTCGGCTACCTCACCTCACTGCTGCGGCCCGGCCGTCTGAAGCTGAGCGGGGCCGCCGCAGCTGCGGTACGGGAGTTCCGACTCGAGGACGACCTGCACACCCGCGTTTCGTCACTGCCCTACGGGCGTCGCCGGCTCGTCGCCATCGCTCGAGCGATCGCTGCCCGCCCCTCGGTCCTGCTGCTCGACGAACCTGCGGCCGGCCTCGACGAGACCGAGAGCCGCGAGCTCGCCGCCCTGGTACGCCGTCTGTGCGACGAGTGGGGACTGGCGGTTCTGCTCATCGAGCACGACATGGCCTTCGTCATGGGCGTCTGTGACCGCGTCGTGGTCCTCGACCACGGGCAGCGCATCGCAGACGGCACACCGGAGGAGACGCAGCGCAACGCTGCTGTCCTCGCTGCTTACCTGGGTGGGGAGGCGGAGGCCGAAGAGCTTGCGTCCACCGCATCGACGACGTCGACTACACCGGGCCTCGTCTCGGTCTCGGAGGTGATCTCATGAGCGCCGCACCCCTGCTGGAAGCTGTCGGCCTGAATGCCGGTTATGGAGCGGGCCCGGTGGTCCACGACCTCGACCTGGTGGTCGACGCGGGTGAGGTCGTGGCCCTCATCGGTCCGAACGGTGCGGGCAAGAGCACGACGATGCTCAGCCTGGCCGGAGAGCTGCCGCCGATCGGCGGCGTCATCCGGCAAGACGGTGTCGACGTGCGGGCTCCGCTGTACCGCCGCGCCCGCAACGGACTCGGGTTCGTTCCCGAAGAGCGGTCCGTCATCGCCAGCATGACCGCTCGGCAGAACCTGCGGCTGGCCCGCGTCGATCCGCAGGCCGCGATCGAGATGTTTCCCGAGCTCGAAGAGCACCTCGATCGCCGAGCCGGGCTGCTTTCCGGCGGGCAACAGCAGATTCTGACGCTCGCTCGGGTGCTGGCTCGCAAGCCTCGCGTCCTGCTCGCCGACGAACTGAGCCTCGGCCTTGCGCCGAAGGTCGTAGACCGGTTGCTCACCGCCGTCCGCCAAGCCGCGGATCAGGGCCTCGGGGTGCTGCTCGTCGAGCAGCACATACGCAAGGCCCTCGCTGTCGCCGACCGCGTCTATGTGCTCCATCACGGAAGCGTCACCTGGTCCGGCACCGCCGAGGAGGCGCTCCGGCGACAAACCGAGTTGGAGGAGTCGTTCCTCACCGGCGGCACGGCGTCGCCGCCGGTCCCTTGACGCTCGATTCCTGATTCCTCTCTCCGCTTCGTCGCACTCGCGACGAGGCTCTTCACACCCGAAAGGGAACATCATGTTCACTCCAACGAAGGCGCGACTGGCAGTGTGTCTGCTCAGCGTTGCCTTGGTCACCGCGGCCTGCGGTTCATCCGACGACGACACGTCGGCTGGCGGCTCTTCCACCGGGGCCGGGGCGTCCGGAGCTCCGGTCAAGATCGGGGTCATCCTGCCCACCGGTACCCAGGAGGCGAACTGGCCGCAGAACCTCGCCGCGGTGAAGGCCGCCGTCGCGGGCGTGAACTCGCGCAACGGGCTGGGCGGCCACAAGGTCGAGATCGTGTACTGCAACGAGAAGAACGACGCGGCCGCGGCCGAGGCCTGCGGTCGCCAGATCGTCAAGGACGACGTGATCGCCGTGGTGTCCATGTTCTCGCGATTCGGGGGCATCTCGCCGCAACTGGAGAAGGCCGGCATCCCGTCGGTCGGCGGACTGGGCGTCGCCCGAGACGAGCTCACCTCGCCCTCGAGCTACTTCCTGGGCGCGCAGGTCCTGGCGTTCGCCGCCTGCCCGGCGGTCCTCGCCGAGGCTGGCGCGGCACCGCTCGGCATGGCGCGTTTCGACGTCGAGGCGTCGGCGGTGACGGAGACCTTCGCTCAGGCCGGTGCGGTTGCGTCCACCGGGAAACCATTGGCGAAGGTGGTCGCGACGCCCCCGACCACCGCTGACTACGCACCGTTGGCGGCGCAGCTGGCGGGTGCCGACGTCAAGGGTGTGACCATGTCGCTGACGGAGCAGGCGTCCGTCGCGTTGATGCAGGCAGGCGGCGACAAGTTCAGCTACTGCCACTCGGACGCAGCGCTGTCCGATGCGAGCCTCAAGGGTCTCGGGGCCCTGGGCGGGAAGTTCAGTGCGGCGTCCTCCACCTACACCGCGCAGCAGACCGACAAGCCGGCGATCAAGCAGTTCAACGACGAGCTCGACGCTGCGGTGGGGTCCGACCCCGACGCCGCGGTGAACCTGCGCAACAACAACCAGGTCTCGGCCTGGGGGTCGGTGCATGTTCTCGAGGAGATCCTGAAGGACAAGACGGGCGACCTGACTGCCAAGACGGTGACCGACGCCCTGAAGGCGCAGACCGCGCTCGACACCGGGTTCCTCGTGGCGCCCATCAATTTCTCGAAGGACGGGCCGGTACCGGGACTGGGCCGCATCGTCAACCTGATCCAGCAGGGCCTGCAGTGGGACCCGGCCAAGGGTGTCTTTACTCCGACCGGCAAGACGATCAACATCGGTGAGCTGCTCGCCAAGGCCGGCGGCTAGCAGTTCCGTTAGGCTGGTGAATGGGCCCGTGGCGAAATTACCACGGGCCCATTCGGCTTCTCATCGGACGTTCGCCGGCCGCACCGAGTCGACCTGACCCCAACGGGTTTCAAAACGGAGCACACGAAACGGAGTACGAAAGGATGGCGAGAGACTTGACCCGGACCGGCAATCATTGGCCGACCTCATCGGCCGATATCACGCCCGAATGGCTGAGCTGGGCCCTGAGCGAACGCCACCCCGGCACCATCGTCACGGACGTCAGCGTTCCGGACATCGTGTACAGGTCGGCTGTGAAGGCGCACCTGGCGATCACCTACGAGGCGGGGGCGAGCAACGGACTGCCGGAGTCGATGTACCTCAAAGGGGGCCTCGGCGGGGAGATGGCCGCGATCTCCGGGCCCGCGTATATCAACGAGGTGCGCTTCTTCTCCGAGTTCGCGGATCGCATCCCGGTCGACAAGCCGCGACACTTCTACGCGGGAATCGGCAGCAACGGTGACGGTCTGCTGCTCATGGAAGACCTGAGCGAACGGGCGAGCTTCGGGCGCGCGGCGTCAGGAGAGTCCTTCACCGTGGAGATGGTCGCCCAGATCCTGGAGCAGCAGGCGACGCTGCACGCGCTCTTCTGGGAGAGCCCCGAACTCGAGGAGCGGGATTGGTTGAATCCTGCCGTCGACGATCTTCGAGGGTTGATCATCAACTTCATCTTGTCGAAGGACAACTGGGACAAGCAGGTCGGGGCGCGGTCCGAGGTGGTGCCGGAGTCTGTGCGGGACAGGGACGCCGTGATCGAGGCCCTGCGGCGCATGTGGGCGTTCAACGACACGTTGCCCCGCACCCTCCTGCACGGCGACCCGCATCAGGACAACTGCTTCATCACCCGGGACGGCGTGCCCGCCCTGCTGGACTGGCAGACGGCCCAGGCCGGAGTGTGGGCGCACGACGTCACCTACACGATCATCGGCTGTCTCAGCATCGAGGACCGGCGGGCAAGCTTGACCGGGCTGCTGGACGGCTACCTGAACGCCCTCGCCGGCAAGGGGGTCACGTCGGCACCCGGTCGCGAGGAGGCTTTGCTGGCGGTGCGTCGCAATGTCTGGCACAGCTTCCTGTGGTGGCTGACGCCCGTCGAGATGCAGCCCGACGCCACCAGCCGGATCGTGGGCGAGCGCTTCGCGGTTGCCGCACTCGATCTCGAGAGCTTCGCTGCAGTCGGCATGGAGCGCTGACCGACTGCTGGTCGGTCTGTCTCGGACTCGCGCGACCCGGTCCCACTGCGCCAAAGGTACCGGGTCGCGTGGGCAGTCTCAGGGTGCCTGTGCCCCACCGGTTCGTCCGGTGTGGGCCATCGCTGCGGCCCCTGTCTGCGGGCAGCCCGGTGACATCCCCGTACTACTGCTCTCGATGCCGTGTCAGAAGCCCATGTCGCGGCCGATGAGGTCTTTCATGATCTCTGTGGTGCCGCCCAGGATCGTGCTGATCCTGACGTCTTGGTAGGCACGCGCGACCGGGTACTCGAGCATGTAGCCGTAGCCGCCGTGCAGTTGCAGGCACTGGTCGACGACCTTCTTGTGCAGCTCGGTGCACCACCACTTCGCCTTGGCCGCATCGACCGCGGTCAGGGTGTCGTCCAGAACCCTCTCGATCAGGGAGTCGACGTAGATTCGGGCAATGTCGAGCTCTGTGGACATTTCCGCGATCGTGAACCGGTTGTGTTGGAAGCTGCCGATCGACTGCCCGAACGCGACGCGGTCCTTCGCATACTTCTTGGTCGTATCGAAGATGGTCTCGGCGCCCGCGATCGCCCCGACGGCGATCGCGAGGCGCTCGGAGGGCAGATTCTCCATCAGGTGATAGAAGCCGCGGCCCTCGGTGCCGAGCAGATTGCTAGCCGGTACCCGGCAGTCGGAGAAGAAGAGTTCGGCCGTGTCCTGGGCGCGGAGTCCGATCTTGTCCAGCTTCCGTCCACGCTCGAAACCTGGCGTGCCGTCCTCGACGACGATGAGGCTAAAACCCTTGTGTCCCGCCTCGGGGTCGGTACGGCAGAGCACCACGACAGCGTCGGAGAGGATGCCGTTGGAGATGAAGGTCTTCTGCCCGTTGATCACCCACTCGTCACCGTCGCGATGTGCGGAGGTACGGGCGCCTGCCAGGTCGGAGCCGGCGGCGGGCTCGCTCATGGCGATCGCCCAGGTCATCTCGCCCGCGGCGAGCTTGGTCAGCCATCGCTGACGCTGTGCCTCGTCGGTCAGACGGAGCAGGTACGGCGCGATGATGTCGTTGAGCAGGGTCAACGCCACCCCGCCGCTGCCGTGACGTGCCAACTCTTCGGTGACCAGGACGTTGTAGCGGAAGTCGTCGATGCCGAGGCCGCCGTACTCGGTTGGAACGGAAAAGCCGAGCACGCCGGCCTCCGCGGCGGCCTTGTAGACGGCCTTGTCGACGAGGCCGCGCTCGTTCCACTTCTCGCTGTTCGGAGCGATCTCCCGACTGATGAACCCCTTGACCAGGGATCGGAACTCTTCGTGGTCAGGGGTGAACAGGGTGCGGGTCATGGTCTTACTTCCTTTGGTGATCTCTGACGCTGCGGTGCAGCACGGTGGATGAATCTGGCCGTCGGTGGAACCAACTGGCGTGGTCGAGGCTGGACGAGGAGGTGAACTTTCGTCGTGGAACCGCACCGGTCCGATCGAGATCGAGCAGTTCGATGATTGATCCTCGGCAGAGGGCATCCGGCTCATTCGGCTCGGTCACAGGGCACCTCGGGGAACGATATCGACGGGCGTGAGATCGTCGGAGACAACGGGATATTTAATTGAGTATCCTATACCGGTGTACCACGTACCTTCTCTCGATTCATTGCTGACCCGGTCTGTCGACGTCAATGGGGTCTCGATCCGCTACGGCGTCCAGGGTGGCGGTGAACGGACGCTGGTCCTGGTTCACGGATTCCAGGCGCATCACCTGTGGTGGCATGACGTCGCGGAGCGACTGATGTCGCAGTATCGGATTGTCGTGGTGGACCTCAGCGGCCATGGCGGCAGTGGACATCGTGAAGCTGGCTACGTCGGCAGTGTGTTCGCCGATGACGTCATCGGTGTCCTCGAAGCCGTCGGCGGGGCCCCCGTACTGCTCGTCGGGCACAGCATGGGCGGACGTGTCTGCGCGGTGGCCGCAGCCCGTCGTCCTGATCTCGTCAACGGCGTGGTGTTACTGGACAGTGCTGTGAGATTCTTCCGCGGCCGGGAGCTGTACCCCTGGGCGCCGGAGCGAGTGCCGCGTCACTTCGAGACGCGGGCCGAGGCCGTGGGGCGTTTTCGGCTCAAGCCCGAACAAGCCATCGCCCCGGAGCGGCTCGCACGGGTTGCCGAATTCTCGGTGCGTGCGCACGACGCCGGCTGGACGTGGAAGCACGACCAGCGGGGCATCCCCGGTGTGGACCAGGACGCGTACACGCGCGCGCTCGCAAACCTCGCGGTGCCGCTGCGCTTCGTCCGGGCTACGGCAAGTCCGATCGCGGAGGGAGCCGAAGAGTTTCTCGGCGAGTTCGACTTTCCAGCAGGGTGCGAGATCCACGTCGCTCCTGGCCTGCAGCATCATCTGATCCTGGAAGATCCGGACTTCTGCGCGACGCTGATCGATCGATTGGCCGGCGACATCTTCGCACTGCGGCACCGCACCGAGGTTGTGGTCGATGAGCGCGGGCTGGTGACGTGGCAGCCGGCGCCGCCCCCCGTCGGCCCGACCACCGTCGCAGACGTCCTCGCTCCGATCGTGTCGCTCGACCCTGGTCGCCTCGCCCTCATCGATGACGATCGAGAGCTGACCTACGCAGAGCTTGATCGCCGTGCCAACCAGATCGCCCACGTTCTGACAGCCGAAGGGCTGCGCGGCGGCGACCGTCTCGGCGTCCGACTGGCGAACAACGCCGAGGTCGTGGTGCTTTTCCTCGCTGCTATGCGAATGGGGTTGGTCTGGGTCGGGCTGAACCGGAGTCTCGCGCTCGCCGAGCTTGCTCTCTTGATCGACGACGCCGGCGTCGCGGTGGTCGTCGCCGAGCCCGGCACCGAGCTCGACGTCGCCCGAGTGGTCGAGGTGGACGAGGCCTGGCACCAGCGGGTGGCCGCCGCGTCGACACTGCGGCCGGAGGTGGTCATCGATCCACACGCTCCCGCTGCCATCGCCTATACCAGCGGTACGACGGGTAGGCCGAAGGGCGCGGTGCACAGCCAGCACAACATGCTCCTTCCCGGCATCGTTTCCCTCCACGAAGGCAGCATCGCGCCGGAGTCGCGACAGGGGGTGGTGCTGCCGCTGACAATCCTCAATCTCCAGATCTTGGGTCCGGTCGCTGCCTGGGTCTGCGGCGCGACCTGCGTAGCGCTCGGGCGAATCGACGCCGAGGGCCTGGCACAGGCAGTAGGGCGCCATCGAGTCTGTCGAGTCGCGACCCCACCGACCACGGCGTACGACCTACTCACCCATCCGGCTGTCCAGCCCGACGACCTCGCGACTCTCGAAGAGCTCGGCGTGGGCGGTGCGGGCGCGCCGACCGAACTCAACGACCGATACCGTGCGCGGTTCGGCCGACTCTTCACGACGAGCTACGGACTGACCGAAGCGCCGACCGCAGCCACCGTCGAGGACCGAGAGGATAGCCTGCTCGGCAGCGCCGGGCGCGCCCTGGCCCACCTGGCGGTCGCCATCGTCGGCGAGAACGGCACCCGTCTGTCCTCGGGGGTCGAGGGGCAGATCTGTCTCGGTCCGCGCACGGAAGGCCCGTTCGCGGACGTCTACCGGCCCATGCTCGGCTACTGGAACAGGCCGGACGCGACACGGGCTACTTTGACCACCGACGGATGGCTGCGCACAGGGGACCAGGGCTACCTGGATCCTGATGGCTCCCTGCACGTCGTCGGGCGGCGCAACGACCTGATCATCCGAGGTGGGGCAAACGTGTATCCGGCCGAGGTCGAGGTTGCGCTGCTCGACCACCCCGCCGTCGCCGAGGCCGCCGTCATCGGGCGCCCCGACGAGCGGCTGGGCGAGACGGTCGTCGCCGTTGTACGGCTTGTCGCGCCGACCGAGCTCGAGGAGCTTCGTCAGCATTGCTCCGATCGACTGGCGCGCTACAAGGTGCCGGCCGAGTTCATCGTCGCTACGGATATGCCCCACAACGCCATGGGGAAGATCGTCAAGAAAGAGCTACGACTCGAGCATCTCGGAGGGGCGTGACCTCGGAGCGCGTCGCCGATCTGCGACGCAGTTCGGGCGCGGCAACCAAGCCGACAGTCTCCACGATGCGCTGGCGAGGTCTGCGTTTTCGGTCGATTGGACTCGCACGCCGACGAACTGAGGATACTCTTTGGTGTGAAGCGGATCACGTCAGTCGCTGACAGTAGCGGCTCAGACGACAGGGACAACGATGAAGGCGTCAGAAGTACCAACTTTCACCGACCACTTCCTCGTGGGTAACGGTTCGGTCGAAGACATCGCCGGGCGGTTTGACAGGTTGCGCGTGGAGAACCGCATCGTCAAGGTGGACACTGCCCAGGGCACGTACTGGATGGTGCTCGACTACGAGCTGATGCGTGAATGCCTTCAGAACCCCGCGGTCTTCTCCAGCTCTTCGGTGACACCACTGACCCCGGACCCTGAGTTCAAGATGATCCCGATCAACCTCGACCCGCCGGAGCACACCAAGTGGCGCCGCAAGATGGCGCCCTACTTCGCCCTTTCGAAGATCGCGGCGATGCGCGAGCCCCTCGAACGCCGTGCCGAAGAGCTGATCAACGGCATCAAGGAGCGCGGCGGGTGCGACTACGTCGCGGCGTTCGCCCACGAGTTCCCGACCGTCGTCTTTCTGGAACTGATGGGGTTGCCGATCGAGAACCTGTCTACCTTCTTGGAGTGGGAGGCCAAGATCCTGTTGCCTCCGCGCGACGGTGTTTTCGACAGCGACCGCCCGCAGGAGGGCATCTTCGCGGTGATCGGCTACTTCACCGAAGAGGTCGGGCGCCGCCGCGAGACCGGCGACCGGCCCGCTGGATTGCTCTCGGACATGATGGATTGGGACATCGACGGTGAGCAGATTCCGATCGAGTCCCTGCTGAACTGCTGCCTCATCCTGTTCATGGCGGGTCTCGACACAGTCGCCGACAGCATGTCGTTGATGATGTACCACCTGGCCAAAGTACCCGCCGACCGCGCGCTGGTCGCCCGACAGGCCAGCGAGAGCGGCTCGGTCGCTGATGTCGTCGAGGAGCTGCTGCGCTTTCACGCGGTAGCGGAGATCGGCCGCAAGATCACCGAGGACATCGAGCTCGACGGCGCGCAACTGAAGGCCGGCGAGTTGATCCTCTTTCCGCTCGTCTCGGCCAATCGCGACCAGACGCTGGTCGACGGCGGCGAGCACGTCGACCTGAACCGCGGCGAGCCCGTGCCGCACCTCGCATTCGGGGTAGGTCCGCACCGTTGCATCGGGTCGCACCTCGCGCGCCTGGAAATGGACATCGCGCTCACGACCTGGCACCGGCTCATTCCCTCCTACGAGCTCGTCAAAGAGCCGACCGGTTACTGGGGTAACACACATGGCGTCTACGACCTCGAGTTGGGCTCGTTCGGGGGCGCCTGACGAAGGTCGTCGCCGAGGTCGAACGCTGCTCAGGCCCCGTCCGCTGCGCCGCCCTCGCGGAAGATCTCTTCCACTCGACGACATCGGTTACACCACCGCGACCGACTTCGAGGTTCTGGCTGGTCGCGAAAACGAAAGACGAAAGGAAGCATCCAGCATGACGCACGTCATCACGCGCTCTTGCTGTAGTGATGCAGCGTGCGTACCGGTCTGTCCGGTCAACTGCATCCATCCGACGCCGGAGGAGCGGGCGTATGCGACGACCGAGATGCTCTACATCGACCCGGTGTCCTGCATCGACTGTGGCGCGTGTGTGGACGTGTGCCCGGTGAACGCGATTGTCCCCGACTACGATCTGCCGGCGAAGGACGAGGTCTTTCTTCGTCTCAACGAGCTGTACTACGAGGGTGACGGTCGTACCGGCTATGTCCGTGAGCGTGCTCGCCCGGCGGGGAGTGCTGTTGAACAGTACGGTCCGCTGAAGATCGTCGTCGTCGGGTCAGGGCCAGCGGCTCTGTACGCTGCTGAGGATCTGTTGGGTCGGCGTGGTCTGGACGTGAGCGTCGACATCATCGAGCGACTTCCGGTGGTGGGCGGACTCGTCCGGTACGGCGTCGCCCCCGATCACCAGGACACCAAGGCTGCCGAGACGGCATTCGCGCGAACGATGCGCAGACCGAACTTGCGCCTGCTGCTCAACACCGAGGTCGGCTCTGACGTCACGTCTAGGCAGCTGAGCGAGCACTATCACGCCGTCCTCTACGCATACGGCGCCGGAACCAGCAAGGCGTTGTGCATTCCCGGGGAGGAACTCGACGGCAGCCACTCCGCCACCGAGTTCGTCGCCTGGTACAACGGCTACCCCGACCAGGCCGAGGCCCGGTTCGATCTCTCGGGCGAGCGTGTCGTCGTCGTGGGCAACGGAAATGTGGCACTGGACGTGGCACGAATCCTGGTGTCCGGTTCGGCGCGTCTGGAACGCACCGACATCGCCGATCATGCGCTCGTGGCGCTGCGGGCCAGTGCCGTCGAAGAGGTGGTGCTGGTCGCTCGCCGTGGCCCGGCCGAGTCGGCGTTCACGGCGAAGGAGCTGCTCAGCCTGATCGCACTTGAGGATGTCGACGTGGTGGTCGACACCGGTGGCCGGTCGGTCTCCGATGCCGTCTCGGATCCGCTGATCGCCTACAAGGTCGAGTTGCTGGCGGGCCTGCCGACAGCGGACACCCCCCGTGCCCCCGGTCGCCGCCGGATTGTCCTGAAATATTTCTCCGCGCCCGAGAGCGTCGGAGGCCGCGGCAGGGTCGAGGCCATCATGCTTCAGCGGATGCAGCCGGTCGGTGACGGCGTCTTCGAGAACACGAGTGAGATCGAGACGCTCGTGACCGGTCTCGTGCTGCGTTCGGTCGGCTATCGCGGGGTCGCGATCCCCGGCCTGCCGTTCGACGATGTTCGTGGTCTCGTACCCAACGAGGGTGGACGTGTGCTCGCGGAACCAGGCGGTGCTCCCGTACCGGGGGCTTACGTCACGGGCTGGATCAAGCGAGGGCCCTCAGGGGTGATCGGCACCAACAAGCAGTGCGCCCGGGAGACCGTGGCCGCGATCCTGGAGGACTACCAGGCGGACCGGCTGCCGCTGCCCGCGGCGCATGCCGAGGACATCGCGGACGCCATCACCAACCACCTCGACCTGGCTGCATGGAAGCGCATCGACGCCTACGAGAAGAACGCCGGTAAGGCGGAGCGACGTCCCCGCGTGAAGGTCACCGACCTCGACGAGCTGCTGAAGATCGGTCGCGGACAAGGCTGACCGGCGGATACGGCACGGTCGCGAAGGAACAGCGGGCACTGAACAGCAGGACAGCACGAGAAAGGCCCCCGGTCTGCAAACCGGGGGCCTTCCTCGTGCTGTGGAACGTTTGCTCGGAGTGGGTGTCAGACGAAGGACGCGTCGCCGAGCCCGATCCACACGTTCTTGAGCTGGGTGAACTCCTCGATGCCCCAGCGCCCGCCGAGTCGCCCGTGCCCGCTGGCCTTCCAGCCACCGAACGGCGCCGAGACCGGGATGCCGGTGAAGCCGTTGACCCACACGTTGCCGGCCTCGAGCTTGGCTGCCACCCGATGCGTTCGCCGCAGGTCGTTCGTCTCGATGTAGGCCGCCAGGCCGAAGGGGGAGTCGTTGGCGAGGCGCACTGCTTCGTCCTCGTCCTTGAACCGCAGGATCGACAGGATGGGGCCGAATACCTCGTTCTGGGCGATGTAGGACGAATTCTGCACATCCGCGACGATGGTCGGCTCGATGAAGTAGCCGCCGGCCAGGTCCCCGCCCATCCGGTTGCCGCCCGTGGTGATCCGGGCCCCATCCTCGGTCGAGCGCTCGATCATTCCCAGGATCCGCTGCGCGGCGGCCTCGTTGATGACCGGACCCATCATGGTGGTCGGGTCGTAGGGATCACCCATCTTGATCTGTTGCATCACGGCGGTCACCGTAGCCACGACCTCGTCGTACACGCCCTCCTGGACGAGCAGACGAGTCGGGTTGATGCAGCCCTGGCCGGAGAGGGTGATCAAACCCCAGATGAGGTGGGGAATCGAGCTGGCCACATCGATGTCATCGAAGATGAGATTGGCGGACTTGCCTCCCAGCTCGAGTCCGACTGGCGTCAGATTGTCCATCGCCGCGGTGAGGATGTGCTTCGCGGTGGCACCGCTGCCCGTGAAATGGACCTTGTCCACGCCCGGGTGGCGTACGAGCGCGTCGCCGCCGACGGGGCCACCGGGCACCACGTTGAACACCCCTGGCGGCAGCCCTGCCTCGAGAGCGAGCTCACCCAACCGGAGTGCGGTGTACGGCGTCAGCTCCGGCGGCTTGATGATGACGGCATTGCCGGCGGCGAGTGCGGGGCTCGCCGTCATGCCGATGCTGACGAGCGGGCCGTTCCACGGGATGATGATCGCGACGACGCCATACGCCTGCCGCACGGCGTAGTCGAGGGCGTCCGTCGGCCACGTCGGGACGACCGTGCCTTCGATGCGGTCGGTCCAACCCGCGTTGTAGCGGAACAGCTCCGCCGTGCCGGGCGCTACCTGCCCGGTGATGGCCCGCGGTGTGCCGTTGTCGATCGTGCTGAGGTGGCTGAGGAGATCGGCATCACGTTCGATCAGATCGGCAAGCTTGAGCAGAATGGCTCGACGCGCCGGGCCGGGCATTGCCGCCCAGCCGGGCTGGGCCGCGCGAGCGGTGCGGACCGCGAGGTCGATCTCCGCGGGCCCGGCCAGCGGGATCTCGGCGGTGACCTCCCCGGATCCCGGGTAGCGGTGCTCGAAAGTTCCGCCTTCGGCATCGCTGACACGCTGATCGCCGATCAGCAGGCCGGTGGCGGGTAGATGCTCGAGCGGTGGTGCGATGACACTCATGACGGTGTTCTCCTACGGCGTCGGATCAAGGCTTGTTGGTGTTGCCGGCGTCAACCGGAAGCTGGACCCCGGTGATGTAGCGCGACTCGTCGGAGGCGAGGAAGGCGACCACCTGCGAGACGTCGGAGGGTTGCAGAACGGGGAGCGGGGCGAACTCGCCGGTGATCGGCTGGTCGAGGTCGACCAGTATGTTTGTCGCTCCCATGAGGAAAAGAGGCTCGGTTGCGACGAGATCGCCGGCGTCTGGATGTGTTCCCATGGCGGTCAACACCCCGGTCGGGTGGATCGTGTTCACTCGGATGCCGTGGCGACCGAACTCGTTCGCGAAGGACTTGGCCATCCCGACGATGGCGTGCTTGGAGGCGGCGTAGTGCGCGTAGGGCGCCTGTCCGCGGATGCCTGCCGCCGAGCTCGTGATGATGATCGAGCCGCCCCGCTTGGCCTCGATCATGCTGGGGGCCGTTGCCTGGATGGTGTTCCAGACGCCCTTCTGGTTGACGTCGACGACCAGGTCGTAGACCTCCTCCGTGATGTCGAGGGAGGAGTGGTGGAAGGTGATCACGCCGGCGTTGGCGACAACAGTGTCGATGTGTCCGAACTCTTTGATGCCTGCCTCGACGGCGGCTTTCAACGCAGCCAGATCTCGGACATCGGCCTTGGCTGTGATACAGCGACCGCCTGCCTTCTCTACCAGCTTCCGGGTCTCCTCGAGGTCATCGGCGCCGGCTTGTCCGTAGCGCATCGCAGGATGGATAGAGGTCTCACAGACATCGGTGGCAATGATGTCTGCACCGTCTTCGGCCAAACGGATCGCGTGCGAACGCCCCTGCCCCTGTCCTGCTCCGGTGATGAACGCAACCTTGCCGCTCAAACGAGCCACTAGAAATCTCCTTGCACGTTCGCTTTTATAGTGTGACGGCGGCCACACCTGACTGAAGCTTATTAGGTGTAAGGAATTATGGCTAGGGAAATTGCTGCAAACGCCGTTTCCGGTATCGAGCTCCTGCCTTTCCGTCGAGCCGCGGGTGTATTCGGTCGGCCGGTGCGGTTCAGTTCACGCACTTCGCAGCGTTATTCGTCAACCCGTCTTCGCGGCTTGGCCAGATCGGCCGTCGCGCTCCTCGGTGCTCGTAGGTTGCTCGATTCCACCATGCGGCGCGCCTACCCCTCGTGAGCCCGTACGGCCTTGTGGGGATACTCAATGTGCCGGACGAGAACATCCTCGCCGTCGCCGGAGCGTTGTCTGTCCCGGCCTCAGCGAGGGATGTCCTTGAAGGCGACGTCGCGGTCTCCGCGAGGCTCGTCGGGAAGGCCGAGTACGCGCTCGCCGATGATGTTGTGCTGGATCTCGTCGGATCCGCCTGCGATCCGGTTGCCCACTCGTCCGAGCAGGAACGAGGACCAGGCGAAGGTGCCCCACTCGCCGGTGTTCGCAGCCAGTCGAGGGCCGAGAAGGTGCGCGGCAGTCTCGGCGACCCGACTCTGCTGACGGGTGAACAGCAGCTTGCTGATCGAACCCTCAGGCCCCGGTGGTAGGCCCGCCTTGTGACGCTCGGCTGCGCGTCGAGCACCGAGGGAGAGTACGTGGTGGCCGATGTAGAGCTCGGCGAGCTCTTGGCGTACCACCGGATCCTTCGTGACACCGAGCCACTTGGCGAGCTCGAAGACATCGCGATAGGTGCCGCCACGTGCCTCGCCGCCACCGCCGCGCTCGAAGCCGAGCGTGGTCAGCGCGACTTTCCAGCCGCCGTCGACCTCACCGATGCGGTAGCGGTCCGGGATGCGGACGTCGGTCAGGAACACCTCGCAGAACGTCGACCCGCCGCTCATCTGCTTGATCGGGCGTACCTCGACACCCGGCAAGCTGAGATCGAGCATGAAGGCGGTGATGCCTCGGTGCTTCGGGGCGTCCGGGTTGGTCCGGGTGAGGAGCTCGCCCCACTGGGAGAACTGCGCCCCTGAGCTCCAGATCTTCTGCCCGCTGACCACCCAGTCGTCCCCATCACGTACCGCACGGGTGCTGAGGCCGGCGAGATCGGAGCCGGCGCCCGGCTCTGAAAAGAGCTGGCAGGCAAGGATTTCCGATCGCAGCAGTGGTCGGAGGAACTGCTCGCGTAGGTCAGGGGTTCCGAGCACGCGCAGGGTGTTGCCGACGAGACCCATGCTGACGCTATGCGTCTCGTGTGCCTTGGGAGTGACGAAGCGAGATTCCTCGCGACGGAAGGCACGCTCGTAGGCTCCGGGAAGGCCGCGCCCGCCGTACTCCACCGGCCAGGTCAGTGCTCCGTAGCCGGCGTCGTATTTCTTCTGCTGCCAGTCGAGATTGGCCTGGAGTAGATCGCGCTCCTCTTCGAATGTGAGCTGGTGGAACACCGCGAGGCTGTCGGACCCGACGCCCCAAGGTCGTTTCCCGGAGGAGCGAGGCTTGGGTTCGAGATGCTCGGCGAGCCAGGCGGCCGCGTCGGTGCGGAACGCCTCCAGGTCTGGCTTTTCGGTGACCGTGTCGTCAGTGGTCATGTCGATCCCATCGCGTCGGTCGTGGCGATCGACGTCGCCCATCCAATAATTGAATACCCATATTCAGCTCTCCAGCGAAATAGATTCGGGCCGGCGCAGGGTCGCGGTGCGGTGCACGAACCTCCAGCCGGCGGCCGTGCGCACTGCACGGTCGGTGTAGGTCACGCTTCCGACCCGACCATTGGCACCGACTCCGAGCCCCTTCGTGATCACTTCCGCGGAGCCGTCCGTGAGCTCGGTGACGAGCACGCTGGTGGCGTGGTGGGCGAGGGGGTGGGCCGCTGTACGCCACGACGCGATCACCGCGGGGATGCCGCGCATGATGCCGAGGCCGAAATCGCTGAGGTCGTAGACGACATCCGCGGTGAACACTTCATCGATGCGAGAGAAGGCGCGCTCGTCGACGATGTGGCCGTCCAGGTCGGCCAGCCTGCGGATCTCGATGTGATCCAGGGCCTCGAGCACGGGTTCTCCGATGGTGGTAGTCGTGGTCATCGGACCGTGACGGGGCCGAGATCCAGGTCCGCGATGTGGCGGCGATGGGCCCGCGAGCTGCCGAACAGGACCTGGTTGAGCTTGGCCCGCTTGAGCAGGAAGTGCAGGTCGTGCTCCCACGTGAAGCCCATACCGCCGTGCAGCGTCACACCGAGAGCCACGACATCCGCGGCTGCGTCGCAGGCGTACGACTTCGCCATCGAGACCAGGATCTCACGGTCCGCGCGATCGGCGGCGAGCGCGTCGAGGGCCTCGTGCACGATGACCCGAGCCGTCTCCACACTGATGAGCATGTCGGCAGCCTGGTGCTTCACCGCCTGGAAGGATCCGATGACGCGATCGAACTGGACCCGCTCCTTGAGGTAGCTCAGGGTGAGGGTCAGTGTTCGCTCGGCGAGGCCGAGGCTGTCGCACGCGGTCGCGAGTGCCGCACGCTCGTTGATCAGGGTCCCTGCGGCGGTGGCGTCTGCTCCTGTGCAGAGCACTGCGTCGGCGGGGAGGGCAACTCCACGAGCGTCGACCTTGCCGAATCGACGCGTCTGGTCGTGCATCTCGGTTGCCGTGCGGGTCAAGCCTGCCGCATCGCCGAGGACCAGCACCAGGGCGTCGCCTCCGGCCGCGTCGGTTGCGTGCACAACCAGAAAATCGGCTTCAGGGGCATCAGGGACGTAGGACCACGACCCGTCGAGGATGACCTGGTCGTGCTCTATTCGTAGTCGGCCGCCGGCGGGCGCGCTGCGCTCGGCCACCGCCGCCGTGCCGACAACGCTGCCCTCGGCGAGCAGCGGCAGCCAGGCGGAGCGCTGGGTCTGCGAGCTCCCGGCGAGCAGCGCAGTGGCGGCCAGGACGGAGGAGGCGAGTAGCGGTCCGGGGCTCAGATGGGAGCCTATCTCGACCAGCACCACGGCCAGGTCGGCGAATGAGGCGCCGGCTCCGCCATATTTCTCGGGGATGTCGATCCCGGTCCAGCCGACCTGCGCGATCTGGTCGCGGAAGACGCGGAGGGCGACCGGATCGACCGGATCGACCATCGCGCGGACGGCTTTACTGCTCGATGCGCTACCGAGTACCTGCTGGACGGCTGCCCGCAACTCGTCACGGTCGATTTCGAGACTATCGGTCACAGTGAGTTCCATTTCGGACATGACAGGTCAAGCCTGCGGTTCGCGAGGGAGCCCGAGGACCCGCTCGCTGATGACGTTGCGCTGGATGTTGTTGGTGCCGCCGCCCGTGATCCAGGTCCAGGAGCCGATGTACTCCAACATCCACGAGCCCGGCTCGGAGCCTTCGGTGGTGGTCTGCTCGACCAACTCCTGGGTCGGCAGTCCGGCCAGTTCGGTACCGAACTCGGCGATCTGCTGTACGAGTTCGCTGTAGGACACCTTGATGATCGACGCCTCGGGTCCGGCGCCACCGCGCCGGACCAGATCGTTGACGACCTTGTGACACAGTCGCTGGATGATCGTCACCCGGGTACGCAGGTCGGCCAGGCCCTCGCGGATCGAGAGATCGTCGATGGCCTTGCATCCGGGGACGATCTCACGTGTTCCGGCCTTTCGGACCAGCTGATCCATCGATTGGCCGAGGCGAGCGGCGAGCTCGAGCAACGTCGGCCCGCGCTCAGCGGTCAGGGTGCTCTGGGCGATCCGCCAGCCGTTGTTCTCCTCGCCGACGCGCATCGAGACCGGGACGCGGACGTCGGTCAGAAAGATCTCGCAGAACTCGGATTCGCCGGTGGACTGCTTGATCGGGCGAATCTCCACGCCCGGAGTGCGTAGGTCGAGCAGAAGGAACGTGATGCCCTTGCGCTTGGGCGCGTCTGGGTCGGTTCGAACGAGGAGCAGGCACCAGTCGGCCACGGTCGCGTAACTGGACCAGATCTTCTGGCCGTTGACGACGTACTCTTCGCCCTCGAGCACGGCCCGAGTGCGCAGCGCGGCGAGGTCCGAGCCTGCGCCCGGCTCGGAAAAGCCCTGGCACCAGATGTCCTCGCCACGCAGGATCCGCGGCAAGAAGCGTTCACACTGCTCCTGCGTCCCCCACTCGGTCAGCGTCGCGTAGCAATGGTTCAGCCCGACGAAGAAGTTCTTTGCCAACGGGGCGTCGGCACGCATCAGCTCCTCGAAGAGGACGACCTGATGCTCGAGGTCCAGGCCCGCGCCACCCCAGGTCGGCGACCAGTGCGGTGCTGCGACGTTGCCGCTCTGGGCGGTCCGGATCCACTGCCGTTGAAAGTTCGCGTACTCCTTCCGGGAGGCGTGCGCGAACTCTTCGGCCCACCCGGAGGGGACGTTCTCATCGAGCCATGCCCGGGTGCGTGCCCGGAACTGCCCGAGGCTCCCCGCCTCGGTGCCGAGGTGGTTACGCGGGGTCTGGGTAGCCGTCACTGCTGATTCCTCCGCATGGCGTTGTGTGTAGGGGGTGTTCTCCACTGCCCTGGCTAATTAGGTGCACTGAAAATAGAATAGAACCTTTTTTCATGGGAGACTAGCGCCAATCTATCTAATTGGGGATACTTAATTGCGGGATGCAACGATGCGTACCCTTGGCGGGCTGGGAGGCCACGTGACGACCCCACGCGAGAGCGCTGACACCGATCTCGAGACGTTCCGCGCTGGTGCGCGGCGGTGGCTCGCCGGCAACGCGACGCAGAACAGCTGGCTGCGTGGTGCCGATGATGTCCTCAGGAACATCATCGAGGAGCGCGTGCTCGGATTGCCCCGTGAGCCACAGGTCGATCGTGACCAGCCCTTTCGTGAGCTGGTCACCGCAGAAGGGATAGGCCGATAAGCCTCGTGTTGAACGCAGAGCAAGAGGAACTGGCCACCTCGGTGCGCCGATTCTTCGAGTCCACATCCGACAGCGGTGTCGTGCGCGCGCTGATCGAGAAGCCCAGCGGCAATGACGCCACGTTGTGGCGCCGGATGGCGAATGAGCTGGGCTTGCAGGGCCTGGCGATCCCGGAGAAGTTCGGCGGAGCCGGGGTCGGCTTCAACTTCCAGACCATCGTGTTCGAGCAGATGGGCCGGGCCTCGGTGGTGGCGCCCTACTTCGCCACGATCGGGCTCGCCGCCAGCGCACTCCTGGCTGCCGACGACGACAACGCGGCGACTGCGTACCTGCCCGGCATCGCCGACGGCACCATCACCGCGACTCTCGCCTTCGTCGAGGACGGCGGCCGATGGGATCTCTCCGAGAACACCACCGTCGCCACGGCCGACGGCGGCGGGTTCCGCCTGCACGGTCACAAGAACTTCGTCACCGACGGTGCCCACGCCGACGTGATCCTGGTGCTCGGCGCCACCGGGGACGGGCCGACCGTCTTCGCCGTCGAACAGGACGCCGCAGGTCTGACCCGTACGGCGCTGGACACCCTCGACCTGACCCGCCGACAGGCTCGCCTGCAGTTCGAGGACACCCCCGCCGTGCTCGTCGGGGCGAGTGGGCGCGGCACGGAGATCGTCACCGCGGCCCTCGACGTCGCTGCCGTCGCCCTCGCCGCCGAACAGGTCGGCGGCGCCCAGCGCTGTCTCGACATGAGCGTCGAGTATGCCAAGGTCCGCACCCAGTTCGGCCGCAAGATCGGCAGTTTCCAGGCGATCAAGCACAAGTGCGCCGACATGCTCGTCGCGGTGGAATCGGCTCGATCGGCCGTCTACTATGCCGCCTCCCTGCTCGAGGACGGCATCGAGGGCGGGCCTGAGCTCGGTATCGCCGCGGCGATGGCCCAGGCGGTTTGCTCCGAGGCGTTCGTCGAGGTCGCCCAGGAGACCATCCAGATCCACGGTGGCATCGGCTTCACGTGGGAGCACGATGCCCACCTGTACTACCGACGTGCCCAGGCCTCCGCCGTACTTCTGGGCGACGCGGTGTATCACCGCGAGTCGCTCGCCCAGCGACTCGGATTCTGAGCAAAGAGTTCTCAGCATTACCGGCCCGGGCGCCCACGCCCGCGGACGTTGATCCATCCACCAGACGAGAGATGTGAGGGACCGCCATGGTCGACATCGACAAGGAATTCGCGGAAGCGACGAACTATACGTTCGACGACAAGGACATCGAGCGCGCCAAATTGCTGATCGGCGTCGACACCGCCAAGAAGCAGCTGGAACACATCAGCACCGCCTCCTACGATTCCATCCGCAACTTCGCGTGGGGCCTGGGCGACGACAACCCGCTCTACTGCGACGAAGAGTACGGCGACAACACCCGCTGGGGCTCGCAGATCGCGCCCAATTCGATGGCTCAGATCATCGGCGCGCCGATGCTCGGCGACCGGATGCCGGAGGAGATCAAAAGCCAGACCAAGGGCCTCTTCCGCGGCATCCACGTCTTCGTCTCCGGCGGCTCCACCGAATGGTACCGCCCCGTCTACCCCGGCGACCGGCTCTACGCCTTCAGCGGCCAGGAGACCCTGGACGTCAAAGAGTCGGAATTCGCCGGCCAGTCGATCATCCAGGTCAACCGCGAGGTGAAGGTCAACCAGCGGGGTGAGGTGGTCTACGTCCACCGCGTGCTGAGCGTCCTCACCGAGCGCAAGGCGGCCCGCGATCGCGGCAAGTACAGCCAGATCGAGCCGACCAGTTACACCGACGAGGACATCGAGAAAATCGATGAGATCTACGCGGCCGAACAGCGTCGCGGCGCCGAGCCCCGCTACTGGGAGGACATCACGGTCGGCGACGCGCTGCCGGCGATGGTCAAGGGTCCGCTCACCACGACCGAGGTCGTGGCGTTCCATGCCGGTGGCTACGGCTTCGTGCCGTACGGCCTGAAGTCGTCGCGACTGGCCTACCTCAATCGCAAGCGGATCGCCCCGTTCTTCATCAAGAACGAGCAGGGCATTCCCGACGTCGCCCAGCGATTGCACTGGGACTCCGCGTGGGCGAAGGCGATCGGCAACCCCATGGCCTACGACTACGGTGTGATGCGCGAGACCTGGTTCCACCACTACGCCACCGACTGGGCCGGCGACGACGCGTTCGTGATCAAGCAGAGTGACTCGATTCGCAAGTTCAACTACCACGGCGACGCGCAGTTCCTCTCCGGCGAGGTCACCGGTAAGCGCGAGGAGAACGGACTGACCCTGGTCGACATCAAGGTGAAGATGGTCAATCAGCGCGATGTCGAGACCGCCTTCGCCGACATCACCATCTCGCTGCCCAGCCGCACGAGCGGACGGGCCGTGCTGCTCGACCCGCCGCTCGACCTGGCCCGCAAGTCGGGTGCGATGTGGGACCGCCACATCGAGCTCACCGCGCAAAAGCGCAACGCTCGCTGATCGATGGGCTCCAACCGTGGAGCCGACCGCAGGTGAGTCGGGTGAAGGTCGGGATCTATTTCGACCTGCGCAATCCGCCGCAGTGGCGCGGTGACTGGTCGCGCCTCTATGGGTTCACCCTCGAGATGTGCGAAGAGGCGGAGCGCCTCGGGGCCGACTCGGTCTGGTTCTCGGAGCATCATTTCTTCGAGGATGGCTACCTCCCGCAGCCGCTGACGATGGCCGCGGCCGCTGCCACCCGCACCCGCAGGGTGCGGGTGGGCACGGCCGTGGTCATCGCGCCTCTTCGACGCGCTGTGCAGCTCGCCGAAGAGGCGGCCATCGTTGATCTGATCAGCAACGGCCGACTCGAGCTCGGCGTCGGAGCCGGCTACCGGCCGGTCGAGTTCGAGGCGTTCGACGCCGACATGGAACAGCGCTACCGCACCACTGACGCCATGGTCGGCCGGCTCCGTGAGCTCTGGTCGGGTGGGAAAGTCCTGCCGCCACCGGCCCAGGACCGGATGCCGATCTGGCTCGGGTACGGCGGTCCGCAGGGCGCTCGGCGTGCCGGCCGGATGGGGGAGGGCCTACTCTCTGTGGACCGCGAGCTCGTCGAGCCCTACCTCGCCGGCCTGGCGCAGGGCGGACACCCGGCCGAGGCGGCCCGGATGGCCGGAAGCCTGCCGGTCTTCACCACCGACGACCCTGAGCGTGACTGGGCGACGGTGTCGCGTCACCACGCGTATCAGTGGGACTCCTACCGCCGCTACATGACCGAGGGCAGCGCCGCCGCGCCGCCGCGCGCGATCGATCCGGAGCGCTCCCGCGCCCACGGCCTGGCTCCCGGCATGGGGAACCTGCTCTACGGCACCCCGGAAGACAACGCGCCTGCGATCCGAGCCCACCTGGCGGGCATGCCTGTCGAGACGGTGTTCTTCTGGGTCTCGCTGGCCGGAATGTCCGAGGAGATGGTGGCAGCGCACGTGCGGACGATCTGCCGCGACCTGCGCCCCCTGCTCGCCTGATCCCGGATCCGGCGAGCAGAGTGCGGTCAGCGCGCAGGTCTTCCTATTGCCTCGTTCGAAACGAGGACACTGAAACAAACAGCCCGTGCGGGTTCGCGGTCAGGAGAGCTCGATGCGTTTGAAGGACAAGGTCGCTGTGGTGACCGGCGCGGGGACCTGGCTGGGTGCGGCCACAGCTCGGCTGTTCGCTCGCGAAGGTGCGGACGTGGTGGCTGTCGGGAGGCGGCAGGCGAAGCTCGACGAGCTGATCGCAACCTCGGCGGCGGAGGGGGCGGCGGGCACGATCGTTTCTCTCGCGGGCGATGTCGCGGGCCCTGCCACCGCCGCACGATGCGGCGAGATCTGCTCGGCCGTTTCTCTTCACGCGAGCATCGCTGCCCGCGATGCTCGCCCGTGGCGGCGGGGCGGTGGTGAACATCGGGTCGATGGTCGGCATGGTCGGGTTCGAGTACTCCGCCGCCTACTCGGCGTCCGGTGGTGGACCGCTCATCTCGCGGGTGGCTCACGTCGACGAGGTAGCGGAACTGGTTCTCTACCTGGCCGGCCCCCGGTCGGGATCGCTCACCGGCGCCGTGATCCCCTATGATGCCGGCTTCATCGCACACTGAGCATTGCTCAGGGCTGCGCTGTGAGTTCGTCGCTCCGCGCGGCGGTACACCATCGCGCCGATGAAGGTCGGCGGGGCCGGGACCCCATCGCGGAGATCGTCGAGCGCGCCGAGAGAGCGCTCGTCCGTCTCGCCGACAGCACGCGCGAATTGAAGGATGTGCCCCGCTTCGACGGGGAACCGCCTTGCAGTCATAAGGTGTACTCAATAGGCCGCTGGGATTGTTGGCGAGTGTCCGGCCGCATTGAGTTCGGAGAGGTGTCCGCGATGTCACGCATATCCAGGTTGCTCACGCTCGATCGGGTCGATGACGACCACTTTCGGGCTCACCCCGCCGCTGCCGGTCCGACCCGTGTATTCGGGGGCCAGTTGGCAGCACAAGCCTTGATGGCAGCCGGTCTGACCGTTGCCGACGATCGAGTCGCGCACTCGCTGCACTGCTATTTCCACGCGCCGGGCGACCCGGTAGCGGGAATCGACTACCTGGTCACCACGATCCGCGACGGCAGGTCCTTCTCCGGGCGTCGGGTCGAGGCCAGGCAGGGGGACAGGGTGATCTTCTCGGTGATGGCCTCGTTCCAACGGCCGACGCCGGGCCAACTGGAGCACCGGCCGGAGTCGGCTGACGTACGGCCGCCGGAGGAGTCGCCGCCGCCGGACGCGGCGTCGGTAGTCATCAGCGAGACCGCCCGTGCATGGTTCGCGGGGCTAGGCCGGCGGCACCCGATCGAGTTCCGCCTCGTCGAAGGCGCTCCCTTCGATCCGCGGCGTACCTCCGTGCCGAGGATGTGGATGCGGCTCAAGGAGTCCTTGGGTGCGGACGTGCTCGCCCACGCCGCTGCCGCGGCGTACGCCTCGGATCAGTTACTGCTCGGGGCTGCCGCCTTCCGGCACGGCATCGAGGTCGGGGATCCCGGCCTCGTCGGGGCCAGCCTCGACCACGCGGTCTGGTTCCATGAGTCCTTCCGCACCGACGAGTGGTTCCTCTACGAGGTGGACTCGGCGTGGGCGGCCGGTGGCCGGGCGTTGTCCACCGGGCGGATCTTCGATCGGTCCGGTCGGCTGGTGGTCAGCGCCGCGCAGGAGGGGGTCATGCGCCCGGTGACCGCGACCGCGGACCAGGTCTGAGCTCGTCCGGACTCAGCCGTCGTGCTCGGCGACTATCACCCGCCGCAACAGCTTGCCTGTGGGCGAGTACGGAAGCGCCTGACGGAACTCGATCGTGCGAAACAGCTTGAAGCGGGCCAGCGTTCGTGCGGCGTGCGCACGAAGCTCCTCGGCGAGACCCTCCCCGTCCGCGGTCCCGGACTCGGTGACGACGACGGCGTGGACCCGCTTGCCCCACTCCGGATCGGGCAGGCCGACCACCGCGACCTCAGCGACGGCCGGGTGGGAGATCAGCGCCCGCTCGACCTCGGCCGGATAGATGTTGACCCCGCCGGACAGGATCATGTCCGTGCGCCTGTCGGCGATGTACAACCAGCCCTCGGCGTCGATGTACGCCTGGTCGCCGGCGGTGTAGAAGCCGTCGCGCTGACTGCTGCGGGTCTTGGCCTCGTCGTTCAGGTATTCGGACAGGATGCCGCGAGGATTTCGGATCCACAGGGTGCCGATCGCACCGTGGGGGAGCTCTTGCCCGTTCTCGTCCAGCACCGTCATCTCCGCGCCGTCGGCATTGACATGGCCGACGGATCCCGGGTGCGCCAGCCACTCCTGCGCCGTGATACTGGTGCCGAAGCCCTCTGAGCTGGCGAAGTACTCATAGAGCACCGGCCCCCACCAGTCCATCATCGCCCGCTTGGTCTCCACCGGGCACGGCGCGCCGGCATGGCTGACGACGCGGAGCCGCTCATGTCCGTAGCGGGACCGTACGTTCTCGGGCAGCTGGAGGAGACGGTGGAAGTGGATCGGTGCCATCTGGGTCGTCGTGACGCCGTACATCTCGATGAGGCCGAGAACCCGTTCGCTGTCCCAGCTGCCGGCGAGCACGACGGTGTGACCGTTGTGTAGCCCCTGCAGACCCCAGGTTCCCGGTGCCCCGTGGTAGAGCGGCCCTGTCACCAAGGTGACACCGTCGGGGTCTGTGCTCATCCCGCGCCGGATCATCATCGGCTCGGTTCCTGCGAGACCCTCCTCCGGCAAGACCGGGACGGATGACATGGGGAAGGTGACGCCCTTCGGGCGACCGGTGGTCCCCGAGGTGTAGAGCATGACGTTGGACCAGATCCGCTGAGTCGGCGCGGTCGAAGCGTAGGCGTCGAGGAGTTGCTCGTAGTGGCGCGCCGCAGGGGCGTCGGGAGAGCCCAACACGACCCGTCGATCGGCCGGGTAGTCGATCGCGTCCAGGGCGGCCAGTCCCGTCTCGGTGAACGTCGCTTCGATGATGACCAGTCCGGCGTCGCAGTCACTCACGATGTGGGCGATCTCGTCGGGGGCGAGGTGGGTGTTGATCGGGACCGGATGGACCCCGATCTGCTGGGCGCCGAGGGCGAGCTCGAAGAACTCGTGGCGGTTGCCGACCAACAGGGCGATCCGCGAGTGCGGCGCGACGCCGCGAGAGCGCAGCAGGTGCGAGAAGCGATTCGCGCGCTGGGCCAGCTCGCCGGCGGTGATGGTGCTGCCGTCCGGGTTGATCACGGCGACATGCGCGGGGCGCCGGGTCGCCCATGCCCACAGGCCGTCGGTCACGGCGGCTCCCTCAGACGCCGGTCGCGCTGGCCTGCTCGGCGAGACGAGCCGCCTCGGCCAAGTCCGGTGTGGCGCAGGCCGCGATGTACTCGCGGCGCAACCTGCTGACCAGTTCGGCGACAGGCGGGATGTCATGGATGAGTTCGATGCCCTGGCCGGCGCTCCACAGGTTGCGCCATGGTTTGACAGCCTCGGGCAGGTGATCGTGGCGCATCGGGCCGTTGGGGACCGGCAGGTTCTCGGGGTCGAGGCCGTTGCGGCGCATCGACTCGACCAGCCAGTTGGCCGGTACGCCCGCAATCGCGGGGGTGTAGCTGAGCCCGGTCGCTGACTCGTCGACGAGCATCTGTTTGTACTCCTCGGAGGCGCCGGACTCCCGGGTCGCTATGAAGCGGGTGCCCAGGTAGGCCAAGTCGGCACCGAGCACCTCCGCCGCTCGGATCGCGGCGCCGGTCGAGACCGCGCCGGCCATCACGATGGTGCCGTCGAACATCTCGCGCACCTTGGGGATGAGGGCGAGGTGGCTGACCGTCCCGGAGTGGCCGCCGCCTCCCGCGCCGATGCAGTTCAGCCCGTCGGCACCGGCGGCGATCGCCGTCTCTGCGAAGCGCAGTGACGTCACGTCGTGGTAGACGACACCACCCCAGTCGTGCACCTGCTTGACGGTCTCGGTCGGGTCGCCGGTCGCGGTCACCACGATCCGCACGCCGTACTTGCTGAACAGGCGCAGGTGCCGGTTCAGCACCTCGTTGTCGAGTCCGTTCGGCAGATTCACGGCGATCGGACCGACCTGGGCGCCGGGGTTCGCGTCCCGGTAAGCCGTGAGGTCGGCGTCGATCTGTGCCAGCCATTGCTCGAACTGCTCGAAGCCCCGGGCATTATGTCGCGGCAGCGCCGCGACGATGCCTGCCTTGCAGGCTGCACTCACCAACTCCGGCGTGCTCACGAGAAACATCGGCGCGCAGAACGCAGGCAGGGTGAGCGAATCTCGGATGCTGGCGTCCAGAGCCACGTTTCCTCCACGGGTCATAAGCGGTAATATCTCACTATAGAGGATACTCAATACTTTTCGAAAGGCTCTGTTCGATGGAAGCGACCGTCAATGCGACCTCGGGTGAGGTGTGGGCCTTCGATGTCGACGGCTGTCTGATCGACCTCCTGGGAGGCGCCAGCCTGCGGCCTCATGCCCGGGAGCTCTTGACAGCACTGAATGAGCGCGGTGTTCGGTGCGTGCTGTGGAGCGGCGGAGGAGCCCGCTGGGCCCAGGGCAAAGCCACTCAGTTCGGTCTCGGTGAACTGCTCGACGGCTATTACGGCAAGCCGTCGCGCGGTCCCGATGGCCGCTGGCGCTTCGACCACCTGCCTCAGCGCCACAGGCCGGCGGTGTGCGTCGACGACTCGCCTGGCGAGGTGCCGCTCGGGGTGCGGATCATCGGGGTGAGTCCCTACACGGCACCGAACGATCACGATCAGGAGTTCGTCCGGTTGTGTGCACAGATCGCCGCGACAAGTTCGGTGTATTGATGACACTCAAAGGCGATTCATCGGCCGGTCCATCGGCGAACGCTTCTCCGTGAAGGCCAGGACGCCCCCCTGGCGTCCTCGGACATCACCACCTCGTCGTCGCTGTGGATGAGCGCCAATGATGGTCCTTCTCTTACGTCGATCTTAATAGAGGATACTTAAAAGAACTTCGGAGCGGTACTGTGTTGAGAGTTGGATTTCATCTCGTGAGGAGAGCGCAGTGGCTGTGGAGAGTTGTGATGGACTGAGGATCGAGTGGGGCGGGCCTGTCCTGAGGATCACGATCGACCGTTCCGACGCGGGCAGTACGCTGACCGGTGAGATGGTGGCGACCATGATCAGCGCCCTGAAAGAAGCTCCAGAAGACCCGGAGATCCGGGTCGTGGCGCTCGGTTCGAGCGGCAAGGATTTCTGCACGGGGGTAGATCTCCGGGCGGCGAACGCGAAGTCCGACGCGAGGCCGCGGATCGGACACCATCATCGCCGGATCGACGGAGGTGTCAACGAGATGATTCGGGCCTTGTCCGACGTCGAGTTGCCGGTTGTGGCGGGGGTGCGAGGCTGGGCTGCTGGAGCAGGCCTTTCGTTGGCCTTGTTCTCGGACTACATCGTGGCGAGCGAATCAGCCAAGTTCTGGGCACCCTTCACTCCGCGCGGATTCACTCCCGACAGCGGAACGACCTATCTGATCCCGCGCCTGATCGGCGTCGCTCGCGCCAAGGAGATGCTCCTACTCGGCAAGCCGGTGGGGGCAGCGAAGGCCGAGGCCTGGGGGATGATCAACGAGGCGGTCCCCGAGGCGGCGTTCGATCAGACGTTCCATGAGGCGGTGGGAATGTTCGCAGAGACCGCTACAGTCGCTGTCGGGCTGGCCAAATCATTGATCCGCCGCAACCTGGATCAGCCTCTCACCCAGGCGCTCTACAACGAGTCCTTCGCCGAGGAGGTCGCGCTGCGCAGCAGTGACTTCAAGGTGGGCATCGCGGCATTGATGAAGCGCGGGGACGCGAACTTCACCGGAAGCTGACCGATCCGAACGGACGCTGGTGGTCAAAGCCACCACTGGCCGAGCGCGCTGAGATGCCGCGCCATCCGGTGTCGGGCGAGCCCAGCGTCGCCCGCCTCGATCGCGTCGAGGATCGCGTCGTGCGCGCGGACCAGGTCTCTGCGCATGTCGGTGCTCGGGTCCACATTTACGTCCGGCGGCAGGTGGCGACGATAGAGCGAGGACAGGATTCGCAGAAACATGTTCAGTACGGGGTTTCCGCTGATTTCGGCCAACGTGTAGTGCAGGTCATGTTTTCCGAGAATCGGGCTCCCTGGCTTCAGCTTCTGTTGGTTGGCTGCCCGGGTGGCCTCGATCCAGGCCACGACGTCGGCATCGGTGGAGCGCTGGGCTACCCGTACGACGCACTCCAATTCGATCGCAGCACGAACCGCCCAAACCTGAGCCAGGGTGGTCCGTCGGTAGTCGAGCAGCAGTGCCATCGACTCGGTGCTCGCCCCCGGATTCGGCTCGGTCGCGATCAGTCCACCCCCTGGTCCCCGTCGCATCCGGGCAATGCCATGGTGCTCCACCAGCCGGATGGCCTCGCGCAGCACTGCGCGGCTGACACCGTAACGCTCCAGCAGGTCGGTCTCTGAGCCGATGAAGTCTCCGACCGCGACATCCTCGCCGATGATGTCGTCGCGGATCCGCAGCGAGACGTATTCGGCCAGCTTGGAGCCGGGTATGCGCTCCGTCGGGGTGCTCGTCCGGGCTCGCTTACGGGCCTGGCGGGTGGTGGTCACGCCCCCGGATTTCGATACCAGCCAGGTTGCCATCGCATGGAGATGAACCTCGGCCCGGTGCTGCGCCTGTCCGGGGTTGCCGCAGAGAATCGAGTCCACGATGGCGGCATGCGCAGCGCGTACCGCGGCGAGGATCTCGGACCGCTCGTCCCGCTGCACTGAGGGAGCTACACGGGCGTATCGCTCGGTCAACTGGGTGAGGACGTGGACGAAGATCTCGAGGACCGGATTGCCGCTCGCTCGCGCGATCGCCGCGTGGACGATATCCTCCTTCACCGAACCGTCGGTGGAATCCATGGGGCCTGCGCGCTCGTGCTCGGCGGTGAGAGCGTCCCGCAGATCGGCGATCTCGTCCTCGGTGAGCGCCTCGGCTGCCCACGCTGCAGCCACCGGTTCGAGAATCGTGCGCGCATCGATGATGTTTTCGTATGAGGTGCCGATGTGCTCGAGGAACATCGTCATGGCCGTGAGCGTCGGTGTCGCATCGGGCTCTTGCACGATCAGGCCGCCCGCTGGGCCGCGGCGCATCGTCGCCACTGTCTGGTGCTCGAGTAGTCGTACCGCCTCCCGGA
Source organism: Nocardia sp. NPDC005366 (assembly GCF_040606855.1). NCBI lineage: Bacteria > Bacillati > Actinomycetota > Actinomycetes > Mycobacteriales > Nocardiaceae > Nocardia > Nocardia sp. NPDC005366. The sequence continues at coordinate 44,161 of NZ_JBEXFQ010000016.1, read as the reverse complement.
GGATGGCACGGCTCACGCCGTACCGCTCCATCAGATCCTGCTCCGACCCGATGCTCTCGCCGATCGGCCAGCCTCGAGCGGCGATGTCTTCGCCGATCCTGCGTGCAACCGCGACGGCACGCTTCACCTCTGGTTTTTTGGTGGTCTCGACAGCGTGCGCGGTGGCTGCAGTCTGTTCTGGTACGACGGTCATCCAACGTCCCCTGGAGCTTCCGCCAGGGTTCGAGCCCACACACTGGTGATTTCGAGTCCGCTTGGCTTTCGTGAATGGAGCGTCTGTGCGGTAAAGAATAGCCGCAATACATGGCCTGCGACCAATTCAGATCTGTGGCGTGGTGCTCACTCGACGTCCGCCAAGGCCGGGAAATGTGGAGACCTTCGCTCACCGAAGGCGTGAAGCCCTTCCGTGAAATCTGGCGAGGCAAAGGCTACGCAGGTAGCGACTCCTGCTGTCGAGGACGCCCTTGGTGCCGCCTGCGGAATCGATGGCGTCGAGTACGGCAGTGTCGGCACCTGCGTAGAACGCGTCGCCCGATCCGGTGACCACGACCACGCGAACATGCTGGTCGACTCTAGCTCGCCGCAGGGCCCGCCCGTAGGCCGTCTCCAAGGCGTTGAGCCGCGCGGGCCGGTTGAGGGTGACGACGGTGACCCCGTCGCGCACGTCGTAGAGCAGGATGTCCTCGGGTTGGCTATGATATTAAGGATACTGAAAAGCTTCACGACTGGGCAACCGTCATGATAATTCTGGGGTTGCCCTGCCCGGCGCTGCGCCGGTGGATCGATACGGAAGCGAGAACGATCACCATGGAATCCCTCGAAGTGGAAAAGGCAGGCGGCATCGCTACCGTCACCTTCCACCGTCCGCCGGTCAATGCTTTGACGAGGCGGGTGATGCACGACCTCACCACGATCTTCGACGGTTTCGCGGATGACCGCGAGGTCATCGTCGCGGTGTTCCGCGTCGTGCCCGATCGGGCCTTCGTCGCCGGTGTCGACCTCAACGACGTCTCCGGCCCGGACGAGGAGTCGACGCCTGCCGCGATGACCGACCGCGGGAAGGTCGCGCGCGAGATGTTCCGGTCGATCCACGAGTGTGCGGTTCCGGTCATCGCGGCCGTCGACAAGGCGGCCATCGGGGGTGGGTTCGCGCTCGCGTCGTGCTGCGACATGATCATCGCCACCGAACGCGCAACTTTCGGGATGACCGAGATCAACATGGGCCTTCTCGGCGCGAGCTCGCACCTGGTCCGGATGCTCGGCCCGTACCGTGCTCGCGACATGTTCTTCACCGGCCGGATGGCGACAGCTGCCGAGCTCGCCGCGGCCGGAGTGATAGTTCGGGTCGTGGCCGACCCTGCCGACCTCGACGCGGTCGCAGACGAGTACGCGCGCGCCCTGGCGGGGAAGAGCCCGTTGGCGTTGCGTCTGGCCAAGGAATCGATGAACCGAACCGAGGACCTCCCCTTCCAGGAGGGCTACCGGGTGGAGCAGGACTACACCGCTCGGATGGTCACGTTCGAGGATTCGGCCGAAGCACGCCAGGCCTTCTTCGACAAGCGCGACCCTGTGTGGAAGTGGCGTTGAAACCGAATAGGTTAGCGCCCTGCTCTCATAGAGGATACTCTATTGCTCATGAGTCCTCTTCGACGTCTGCCCGATGTCCTCACCGTTCGCGCTCACACTTCCCCCGACGCAGTGGCGCAGGATGACACCCACCGCGCCATCACGTTCGCAGAGTGGGACGCCGAGGCGGCGGCGATCGGGGGCGGGCTGACGGCGAGCGGTGTCCAGGTCGGCGACCGGGTGCTGCTGCCTATCACCAATAACCACGGGGTCGACATGGCGGTGGTCTTCATCGCCGTGCAACGGGCGGGTGCCATCGCGGTCCCGCTCAACACGCGCCTCACCCAGGAGGAGATGAAGTACTTCGCTCAGCTGACCGGCGCCGCCTGGATCGTCACCGACGTGCCGGATAAACTGCCGGAGCTGCAAGTGAAAGCGATCTGGACGGTCGAGGACGTTCCGCGCGATGTGAGCAGTCTGTTGGACCAGAGCGCGCTCGACCCCGAGGGTGATCTCGATATCATCTCCACCTCCGGCACGACAGGCCGGCCGAAGGGCGTCGTCTTCACCCATGCGGACCTGGTCTCGAAGATCGGCGACGGCACTCGGACCACCACGTCGAAGGTTATTCTTCACGCGCTCCCGTACACCGGGTTCGGTGGTTGCCACGGGTTGATGCTCTCGCCCCTCAACTTCGGCAGTACGGTGATCGTGCAACCGCACTTCGACCCGGCGGGCATGGTCGAATTGATCGAGACCAAGCGTCCGGACACCCTGCATTTGGTGCCCTCGATGTTGCGCCTCATCCTCGACCAGCCAGGCATCGAAGACAGGGACTTCTCCAGCGTCCGCTTCGTCATCACCGGCACCGCGCCGCTGCCCGCCGACACCGTCGTTCGGGTGCACGACCTCTGGCCCGATATCCGCGTCGTCAACGTCTACGGTCAAACCGAGTCGCAGGCCCGGGTCGCGACCCGCTCGCAGGCCTCGGTGCTCAAGCCGGGCTCGGTCGGCAGTCCCGACGACCCGTCCACCGTCGAGATCCGCGATGCGAACGGCGTCGCGGTCGCCACGGGGGTCGACGGCGCGATCTGGACCAAGGCGGCCGTTCCCCGCCGGTATTGGGGCGATGAAGAAAATACCCGCAAGACGTGGACCGGTGGGTGGCTCGACACCGGCGACATCGGGCACTTCGATGAGGACGGCGACCTGATCCTCACCGGGCGTTCCAAGGAGATCATCATCCGCGGCGGTTACAACATCGGGCCCGGTGAGGTCGAGAACGTCCTGCTGGCCCATCCCGCGGTGGCCGATGTCGCGGTAGTCGGTGTTCCCCACTCGGTGCTCGGGGAGGACGTGGCCGCTGCCGTCGTGTTCCACGACGGTCATGTCGCGACCGCCGAGCAACTGGCTGCGTTTGCAGGCGAGCATCTGGCAGCCAACAAGATTCCGAGGACTTTCGTGGTGATGGATGCGCTGCCGTACAACCAGAACCTCAAGGTGGTCAAGCGTGACCTGATTCCCGAGCTCACTGCGGCGGCCGACGCTGACCGAGCTCGCCGTGCGGCCGCCCGATGATGGACCAGCGGCCAGGGCCCGGTGGGCTGCCATCCTGGCTCGTGGCTACCTGCGGACCAGCTCCATCCGGAACTGGATGTGACCCGGGTCTCCCTTTCTGAGAAAATTAGAGTATCCTGAATTTATGACCGGACCACTCGGCGGATACACCGTCATCGAGTTAGCGGGCATCGGCCCAGGCCCGTTCCGCGACACGGAAGCCGTGCTCGGCGTTGCAGGCTGGACCGCCACCGGGGTCGGGAGCCCGAGGGCCTCGGGCGCGGTCACCTGAGAAAGCTGAGTTTCCGGCGCGGGGACGTGCGTTGTCCGAAATTAAGGATACTGCTTGATACGCGCCTATGGCGTGGCTCACATTACGAAGGGACTATGGGCACATGTACGAGCTGATCAGCGTCGATGACCACATCATCGAGCCCCCGAGCGTGTGGGTGGACCGCCTGCCTGCCAAATACAAGGATATCGGCCCGCACGTCATCGACGATGGCACCCGCGAGTGGTGGGTCTACGAGGACAAGCGCGTCGACACGATGGGGCTCAACGCCGTCGCCGGCAAGCCGTTCGAAGAGTGGAACATGGACCCGGTGCGCTTCACCGACATGATCCAGGGCTGCTGGGACCCGAAACAGCGCGCCAAGGACATGGAGATGGACGGCGTCGTCGGCACTGTCTGTTTCCCCACTCTGCCACGATTCGCCGGCACCCTTTTTCTGGACTTCCAGGACAAGGAGCTCGCGGACCTCAGCGTCAAGGCCTACAACGACTGGCTGATCGACGAGTGGTGCGCAGCGGCGCCCGACCTCTACATCCCGATGGCGATCACGCAACTGTGGGACCCCGAGAAGGCGGCCGCCGAGGTACGCCGCATGGCGGCGCGCGGGGCCCGCTGCATCACCTTCCCGGAGACGCCGGCGCCGCTGGGGCTGCCGTCGTTCTTCACCGATCACTGGGACCCCGTCTTCCAGGCTTGCGAGGAGACCGGCCTGGTGATCAACATGCACATCGGCACCAGCGGTTCGCTCGCCTCGCCGGCGCCGGACGCGCCGTTCCACGTGCTGATCATGCTCGCCCAGGCAAGTGCGTCGATCGGCATGGTCGGCATGCTCGAGAGTCCGGTCCTGCGCAAGTTCCCCGACCTGCAGATGGTCTTCTCCGAGGGCGGCCTCGGGTGGATACCCGCGCTGCTCGAGCGCTGCGACCGGATGTGGGAGCGCCACCGCATGTGGTCCGGCCTGGACGACCTGCGACCGTCGGATCTCTTCAAGCGCAACGTGTACGGCGCTTTCGTCGACGACCAGGTGGGTCTCGAGCTCCGCCACCGCGTCGGCGTCGACCGCATCTTGTGGGAGAGCGACTTCCCGCACGTCGAGTCGGTCTGGCCGCACTCGCAAGAGATCGCCAAGCGGGTGGCAAAGGATCTGCCCGAGGACGAGGTCCGCAAGGTGTTCGCCGAAAACGCGCGGAAGCTCTACAACTGGCCGGCCAAGGTCGACGCCAAGGTCGCCGTCGCGTGATCAAACTCCTCGAAGGCGTTCGCGTCGTCGAGTGTGCTGTCCTCTTCAATGGTGACCAGACCGGACGGCTCCTCGCCGATCTGGGCGCCGATGTGATCAAGGTGGAGGCCCCCGGGGTGGGGGACTATCTGCGCGACTTCCTCGGCCAGATCGTTCCCCACCACAGTCCGGCGCACATGTTCGTCAATCGCAACAAACGCAGCATGACGCTCAACCTGAAAGCGGAGGAGGGCCGCGAGGTCTTCTTCGACCTGCTGAAGACCGCGGACATCTTCATCGACGGATTCGCGGGGGATGCGTGCGCCCAGCTGGGCATCGGCTATGAGCAACAGAAGGCGGTGAAGCCCGACATCGTCTATGCCCAGTGCAGTGGTTTCGGTGCGTTCGGTCCGCTCTCGAACATCCCTACACATGGTCAGATGATGGGCTCGCTCGGCGGCGGGGCCAAGCTGAGCGTCGGTGACGATGGGCTCGTGCAGGAGCACGGGGGCCTCACCGACGGCACTGTTCCCGGTGCCCTGTTCACGGCTCTCTCCGCGGTGGCCGCGCTCGAACAGGTGCGTCGTACGGGTGAAGGTGTCTACATCGATGGTGCCGGCTCCGATGCGGTTCTGGGCACGCAGTGGATCGATGCCCTCTACCACTGGAACGCGAGTCGGCTCGTTGGAGGGACAGGTCTCGGCGGTGGCGAAAGCAACCCCAAGTACCACTTCTACGAGACCAAGGACGAGCGGTTCGTGCTCTTCTGCGCGATCGAGCCGAAGTTCTGGAGGAACTTCTGCCGGGCTGTCGAGCGCGACGATCTCTCGGGAACGGTCGACACCGCGACGCCTGTCGACTTCGGGGGCTCCGATGAGTTGTTGACCCAGGAGTTGGCCCGGATCTTCCGCGAGCGTACGCAGGCGGAGTGGGTCGAGATCGCCCGTGTTCACGACATCGCCATGGGGCCGGCCAACCAGGTCGGAGATCTCCGGGACGACCCGCAGTTGCGGGCCCGCGGCTCGATTCACGACTCTGTCCATCCTGTTGCCGGTCCGTTCACGGCACCCGGTTGGCCGGCGATGGTCTCGGGCCAGCCGTTCGACGTGATCAAGCCGGCGCCGTTGCTCGGTGAGCACACCGATGAGGTGCTGGTGGCGCTCGGATACGACGCCGAGAACATCGCGACGCTGCGCGCGGCCGGAGCATTCTGAGACATGTCCGCCGTACACCAGATCGAGTTCGGCGTCGGTGGGCTCACCCTCTCCGCGGTGGCCGGTGAGCCCTCCGGGGAGTGCCGGGGAGCGCTGCTGGCACTCCACGGTGGCGGTGCCCGTGCCGCGTACTGGGACTCACCCGTCAGCAGCGCCGACTCCCTGGTGAGGTTGGCCTCGGAGCTCGGGTGGCGGGTGCTCGCGCCCGACCGGCCGGGTTACGGCGCCAGTTACGGGATCGGTCTGGACACCGGGGCCCAGGCTGAGCTCGTCGAGCAGGTCGTGGCGACCTGGTTGGAGTCCGAGGCAGCCGCGATCCCGGAGACTCCGGTAGTCGTCGTCGGCCACTCGCTCGGTGCGATCGTCGCGTTGCGGGTCGCGGCGCGGGCCCGCATCGGCGGACTCGCCGGAGTGGCAGTCGGTGGCGTACCGCTGCTCTACACCAAGCAGCAGACCCTCGGGCTGCGGAGCGCGATCACCGATGGCGTTCATCTGCGTCACGAGCGCCCGCTTGAGGCGCGCAAGGTGTCCCCGGGGGACTGGTACGGCCCTGCGGGCAGCTTCGACGAGCGCATCCTGGAGTTCCGTGGCGACCTGGTCTCGTCGACGCCCAGCGCCGAATTCGTAGACGCCCGGGATGCGCCGGACCTGCTGCCGAGGCTGATGCGTGACATCTCCGTACCGGTGCAGTGGGCGGTGGCCGAGCACGAGCTGACCACAGCGCCCTCAGGCGAGCTACTGACCGCCGCGCAGTCCCACCTGCGGCGGGCCGCGTCGGTCGACTACGTCACGGTGCGCGGATCAGGCCACAACCTGTCACTCGGTGGCCGCGCTCGTTCGTACCACCTTCGCGTGCTGGCGTTCGCCGAGGCGGCACGCGCGAGCTTCCTCGGTGCGGGTTCTTCCTTTTCCAACAATGTGAAAGCAGTCTCGTAATGGGTCCTCTTGCCGGTTTGAAAATCATCGACTTCACCCGGGGTACCGCAGGTGCCTTCGCGACGGGCATGCTCGCCGACTACGGCGCGACCGTCATCCGGGTGGAGCCGCTCGAGGGCGACCCGTGGCGTGACGAGCTCAAAGTTGCCTACTCGGTCTACAACCGGGGCAAGTACGGGGTGAGCCTGGATGTGCATTCCGGCGCCGGCCGCGCGCGGCTCCAGGAACTGCTGTCCGGTGCCGACGTCCTCGTCGTCAGTGGCCGACCCGAGCTGCCGTCCTCACTCGGGCTCGACTTCGAGACGCTGCATCAGCAACTGCCCGGCCTCATCGTGGCGTCCATCACCGGCTTCGGCCTCGACGGTCCCTATGCCCACGTACCTGGTTACGAGTCCTTGGTTCAGTCGTTGGTCGGCACCTTCGGCGAGCAGCGAGGACACCGTGACACGCCCAACTACGAGGGCTGGCCATTCGCCGGCGTCGGTGCCGGCTACCTGACCGCCATCGCTGTCTTGGCTGCTGTGCATCGGCGCGCCGAGGACAGCGTGGGACGCCAGGTGGAGACCTCGCTCTACGACGGGGCCCTGGCCTATCTCTCGATGCTGTGGTCCGACGACGATGTCGATGCCCCGTTCGGCTCGGCCGGCGCTCGGCGACTGGTCTCGCGGGCCTTCCTCGCGGAGGATGGGGAGTACTTCGAAATCCACACCGGCGCGGTCGGCGCCTTCGACCGCCTGATGGAGGTGGTCGGGCTCACCGAACACTTCCAGGGCGAAGACGACAACGTCGGCTCCTGGCTGACCGACGCGCAGCGCGAGATCATCGAGTTCCGCCTGCCGGAGATCTTCGAGACCAAGACGCGTAAGGCTTGGCTCGACGTGCTGGAGAAGGCCGACATCTGCGCGATGCCCGAGCTCTACCCGACCCAGGTGTTCGACGAGCCCCAGGTCAAGCACAACAAGATGGTCGTCGAGATCGATGACCCGGTATTGGGCATGGTGGAACAGGTCGCCCCGGCCGCACGCTTCGGCGACGGCACCTACGACACGCCCGCGCCGGCACCGACCGTCGGTCAGCACAACGATCGGCTCGACCAGCTGATCGACCAGCAGCCCTGGCATGACCCGCGCCGGTCGCCGCCCGCGGTCGCCGCTGATGTGCCGCTGCTCGCCGGCGTCAAGGTGCTCGACTACGGCGCGTTCTATGCCGGTCCGTACGCCTCGCGGTTGCTGGCCGACCTCGGCGCCGACGTCATCAAGCTCGAACCGCTTCGCGGTGACCAGCTGCGCGGCCTCAAGCCACCCTTCGGATCGGCCCAGGCCGGCAAGCGCGCGATCGCGGTCGATCTGAAGAAGACCACGGCGCAGGAAATCGGTCAGGCACTCGGCGCATGGGCCGACGTGGTCCAGCACAACATGCGGCCCGGTGCGGCCGAGCGCATCGGCCTGGGCTACGAGGACATCAAGGCAGTCAATCCGGAGGTCGTCTACGCCTACTCACCCGGCTGGGGATCCACCGGTCCCGACCGGTTGCGCCAGTCCTTCGCCCCGCTGGTCTCCGGCTATGTCGGCATCAACTTCGAGGTCGCGGGCCGCTACAACCAGCCGATGTTCCCGGCCGGCAACGAGGACCCGGGTAACGGGCTGCTGGGCGCAGTCGGGATCCTGATCGGCCTCCTCCAGAAGCAGCGCACCGGCCGGGGCACCTACCTCGAGCACCCGCAGCTCAATGCCGCGATGGTCCATGCTGGACACATCGTTCGCACCGCCGATGGCGAGGCGGTCGGCGCAGGTCGCCTGGATCCCCTGGCCTACGGACTCGACGCGCTCGACCGCCTCTACGAGACCGATGACGGTTGGATCTGCCTCTATGCACGGCGCGAGGATCAGTTCGCGGCGTTGTCGACCGCGATCGCGCCGATTGCGGGCGTGGTACTCGCAGCGCAGGTCGAGTACGCGGACGCAGCCGCCCGTGCCGAGAACGACGACCTTCTCGCCTCGGTCATTTCCGACGCGCTGACGAAGGTCAGCACAGCGGAAGCCCTGCGGCTACTCGGGGGTGCCGGCGTACCTGCCGTCGAGCCGAAGCAGCAGCGTAACGACCGTGACTTCCTTCGTGATCCCGAAAACCAGCGCACGGGGCGCGCAGCCGTCATCCCGCACGCCGTGCGCGGCCACGTCGGCGAGCTCGACAAGCTGGTCCGGGTCAGCGATGCTCGGGTCCCGGAGCACCGCCTCGCACCCGAACTCGGTGAGCACACCGACGAGATCCTGCGTCTGATCGGCTTCGACGAGAGCCGGATCAGCGCGCTTCGGGCCGAGGGTGTCGTGGGATGAACGCGTCGGCCGTCCCGGCTCCGGCTCGTGTCACGCTGGGTGATCTCCAGGTCAACCGCCTCGGCTTCGGCACCATGCGGCTCGTCGATCACACCGGCTCCTGGCCGCGCGATGTCGATGCCGCGATCGCGGTGCTCCGCGGAGCAGCCGAGGCCGGGGTGACATTCTTCGACACTGCCGACATCTATGGTCTCGGAGTCGCGGAGGAACTGCTGGCCAAGGCGCTGGCACCCTACGACGGCCTGGTCATTGCCACCAAAGGCGGATTCGTCGGAGATTTCAGCAAGGGCATCCCACTGCCGGCCGACGGCAGGCCCGAGGCTCTGCGGACGGCCTGCGAGGGAAGCCTGCGCCGCCTCGACGTCGAGCGGATCGATCTCTATCAGCTGCACACCCCGGACCCCACGGTGCCGATCGAGGAGTCGATCGGCGCGCTGGCCGAACTGCAGCGGGAGGGCAAGATCCGCCATATCGGTGTCTCCAACGTCGGCTGTCGTCATCTGAAAGCCATCGAGGGGATCGCCGACGTGGTGTCGGTGCAGAACCGGTACGGCGTCGGTGATCGTACGGCCGCGGGGGTGTTGTCCTGGTGCACCGAGCGGGGCATCGCCTTCATCCCGTGGTCCCCGCTGAACTCGAGCGTCGCGGTCCGCGACGTCGTGACTCGGGTCGCCGCAGACGCCGAAATCACTGCGCAGCAGGCCGCACTTGCCTGGCTCCTCGCGCAGAGTCCGTGCATGCTGCCCATTCCGGGCACATCGAGTCTCCAGCATCTGAACGAGAATCTCGGCGCCTCAGGTATACAGCTCACCGACGAGCAGATCGCCCGCCTCGACGCGGCGCGGACCGCCGCAATGTGACCCTCATGATGCCGTAGTTCAACTCATCAATAGTGGAAGGAACCCCATGGCTACTGAGTTCGCAGAGCGTCCGCAGCATGATCCGGTCTCCGAGGACGCCGACCTGATGACCATCAAAGAAGGCGTCGCACGCGTGTACGACGGCCTCGAGATCGCGCGCAACAACGTCACGGCGCTGGAGGCGGCCGGTGCGCCGCAGGAAGACATCGACTTCGCGCGGCGCCGGGTGGAACTCTTCGTCGAGGGTCTGGAGCGCGCCCAAGAGCGTGTCGAACCGGACTACAAGCGCCGCGTATAAAAGAGTATCCTCTAGATAATTGTCGGCAGCACGCCGCAGGGCGTTCGCTCCGAGGTCGGCTAGCAAGGAGAAATATCATGGAGCTTCGGGTCGGACTGGCTCTCGCCAGCGCGGTCGACGCCACCAATGTCATCGTCACCAAAGTGGTTGCCGGCGACTACGACCTGACCTGCGGCGGTGTGGCCATGACACCCAAGGGGGCTCCTGCCGCGCAGGTCGTGGGTGATCCAGATGCCATGCGCGGCAGTCTGCTCGGCAAACGCTATGTCACCGAGGGCGGCACACTCGAGTTGCTCGTTACCAAGGCGGGCGAGGGCTCGCTGGCCGTGGGCGGGCAACTGCTGCAGCAGGCGGGCGCGAAGGCGCTGCCCGCCTCGGACTGAGACAGTCGCGAGCACGGTGCCGGACGAGATCGTCTTATGAGCCAAGTTTCCGCGCCTGGAGACCGGCAAGCTCGTGCGACGTGACGTCCTCGGGCAGTTCAATTCCGAGTCCGTCTGAGTCACATCCGACAGTCAGCGCCGAGACTGTCGAAAGTCTCGAATCCACCCGCCATAAGAGTATCCTGTATTGGTCCTGGTTTAGGGCCCCGAGTGTGGCACCTCCGCCCGCGGAGGTCGAAGAGGAGAAGTTTTCATGGATCTGACAGGCGTTTCAGCGATCGTCACCGGCGGGGCCGGCGGCTTGGGCGAGGGCACCGTTCGGCGTCTTGTGGAGGCGGGCGTGAAGGTCGTCATCGCAGACCTGTCCGACGAGCACGGGAAGGCGCTCGAAGCCGAGCTCGGCGCGGAGAACGCGAGGTTCGTGTCCACGAACGTCCTCGACAGCGACTCCTTGCAGAACGCGATCGACGTGGCCGCCTCCCTCGGTGCTTTTCGCATCGCCGCTGCGGCACACGGCGCCACCGAGGGCGGCCTTTCGCGCATCCTCGACCGCGAGTGCAACCCGTACGATCTCGACTCCTTCCGCAGGACGATCGACATCTACCTCACCGGTACGTTCAACGTCACCCGCCTCGCGGCTGCCGCGATCGCCAAGACCGAACCGATCGCCTCCGACCAGCGCGGTGTGATCGTCAATACCGCCAGCATCGCCGCCTTCGAAGGTCAGCCGGGCCAGTCGGCGTACTCCGCGGCCAAGGGTGGCGTCGTCGGCCTCGGCCTGGTGGCGGCACGCGACCTTTCCAAGCTGGGTATCCGCGTGATGACCATCGCGCCGGGCACGTTCTTCACTCCGGCTTTCCGGATGGAGCGAGAGGACGCCGAAGCCCGCTTCGGCACCGCGGTCCCCAACCCGCGCCGAATGGGCAGCCCTGACGAATACGGCCTGCTCGTGCGTCAGATCGCCGAGAACGACTATCTCAATGGCGAGTGCATCCGTCTCGACGGCGCGCTTCGCTTCGCGATGAAGTGACCAGGAGCGACCACATGACCGAAGCCGTCATCGCCAGCGCAGTCCGCACCCCTATCGCGACAGCCTTCAAAGGGTCCCTCCGCGACACACCGCTGGAGGACCTCGCACCTCTGGTGGTAATCGAGGCGCTGACCCGCTCGGGCCTCGACGCCGACCTGGTCGACGACATCATCCTGGCGGAGGCAGGCTATGGCGGCGGTGATCTCGCGCGCTACGCCGCAGTGCGCGCAGGGCTGACTCAGGCGCCCGGCCAAGCCGTCAACCGGCATTGCGCCGGCTCGCTCACGGCTGTCAGCAACGCCGCCGCTTCGATCCGTGCGGGCATGGATCGCGCGATCATCGCCGGTGGAGTGCACTCCTCGTCGATGACACCGCAGGTGCTGTGGCGGGTCCCCGGTCAGGAAGAGCTTGTCAAGCGGATGGCCTCGACCTTCCCGCACACCGACCGCGCGACCGACGATGTCACGATCACGACCGGTTGGAGCACCGCGCAGGAGGTCGGCCTGACCCGCGAGGACATCGATGCCTGGGCATTCCGGTCCCATCAGCGTGCCATCGCTGCCATCGATGCGGGCACGTTCAACGATGAGATCGTGCCGGTCAAGACCACGCTGGCGGACGGTTCGGTGATCGAGTTCGCGGTCGACGAGCACCCACGCCGCAACACCACCCTGGAGAAGCTGGGCTCGCTGAAGCCGTTGCACCCGGAGATCGCCGGCTTTTCGACCACGGCCGGAAACGCTTCGGGTATCAACGACGCTGCAGCAGCGCTGATGCTGCTGTCGTCCGAGCTCGCCGCCGCGCAGGGGATCGAAAGTCTCGGCAAGGTTCGGGCCTGGGCCTCGGTGGGTGTCGATCCGTATCGCACCGGTATGGGTGCCGTCGAGGTGCTGCCGAAGGTCCTGCAGCGCGCAGGTCTCACCGTTGCCGATGTCGATCTGTGGGAGATCAACGAGGCCTTCGCCTCGGTGCCGCTCGCCGCGTGCAGGGTGCACGACATCTCGGAGGAGAAGGTCAACATCTACGGCTCGGGTTGTTCTCTCGGCCATCCCATCTCGGCGTCCGGTGCGCGGATGCTCGCCACGCTCGTCCACGAGCTTCGCCGCCGTGGTGGTGGTATCGGTGTCGCCGCGATGTGCGCCGCGGGCGGCCAGGGCGGCGCCGTGGTCGTCGAGGTCTGATCGGCGCTGGCTCGGTCGGGCGAGATAGAGGTGGCAACGGACCGAAACGGTGAGTGCATGATCGAACTCGGCCTTGATTGGGGAATCAAACTCAGTTTTGTCCAGTACATCGCGAAGTTGCCTGACGGGCAGGCGTCTGCCAGCAGCGGAGTCCGTCCGACCGAGACCAATGGTCTGTTTTTCGAAGCCGACCCTGACACGCCGCCGACACCAGCCGGTGCCGACGCCGTCTACGCGTTTCGGGGCGATGTCAGGTTCGGTGGACATTTTGGAATGCTCTATGTGCGAATCGCCGATCCGTGGATCGTGCGCCGGGGAAACCAAGCGGAGCTGACTGTCCTCGATCCACACGAACCGAAGAAGGCGCCTCGTAAGCGTCTGGTGACATTCGCTCTGTCGCAGCCGCGTTCGGAAGGCGATATCCAGATCTGGGATGGCACCGACGTGATACTCACAGCCGAGGCGTGTTCGGTCTTCAACGATGTCTACGCGGCCGGTGAACGTTTCGAGTCGTTGGTCTTTGCTGTTCACCGGGGGGCCGCTGAGGGCTTCGGCGGCTGCGCGAGCGGATCTGGGTCCACTGGGTGCGTATAGACCGGTGCCCTGTGGGCCCTGCGGCGGAATGAACTGTGCGGGTGGATGACACCGCGAAGCTTGCTCCCGCTAACATAGTAAACTATGTTAGCTATGTGATAGTCATTCGAGGTTGCCGGTCGTGACCGGTGGAGAGGTGGGCAGCGTGGAAACGCTGAAAGTCGAACGTCGCGATGGTGTGGTCACGGTGGTCCTGTCCCGGTCCGAGAAGAAGAACGCCGGCAACCCGACCATGTGGCGAGAACTCGCCGAGACTTTTACCGAGATCGAGCGCACGCCCGGCGATCGCGTGATGGTAGTGACCGGCGCCGGCGGAGACTTCTGCTCGGGAGCCGATTTGGAGGGCATCTCCGGCGACGCTCTCGACTACATGAAGCGGGCAAGTCATGCGGCCGAAGCACTGTCGGCACTGACCATTCCCACCATTGCGAAGGTCGACGGGGTCGCTGTCGGCGCCGGGTGGAACCTCGCGCTGGGATGCGACCTCGTCGTGGCGACCGACCGTGCGAGATTTTCCCAGATCTTCATTCGCCGCGCGCTCTCGCTCGACTTCGGTGGCAGCTGGTTGCTGCCCCGGCTGGTCGGCCTACAGAAGGCCAAGGAACTCGCCTATTTCGGCGAGATCCTTTCGGCCGCGGAGGCGTCGGAGATGGGTTTGGTGACTCGTATCGTGGCTGTCGACGAGCTCGATACCGTCGTCGAGTCGATGGCCCGGCGCTTGGTTCACGCTCCTGCCCAGGCTCTCTCGTTGACCAAGCAACTGCTGGACGCGGCCGCCGACGGCGGCAGCGTCGAAGCAGCGCTGCAGCGAGAGAACCACGCTCAGGCGATCAACATGCTGGGCCCAGACGCTGTGGAGGCGAGAGCGGCGTTCGTGGAAAAGCGTGAGGCTGTCTACTATCGAGCCGATTCGGCATCGGCTCCCGCACCAGTTCAGGAGTCATGATGTTGAAGACCCGATTTACCGAAGAATTCGGCGTCGAGCACCCCATCGTCCAAGGCGGGATGATGTGGGTCGGTCGCGCTGAGCTCGCCGCCGCCGTCTCCGAGGCCGGAGGCCTCGGCGTCATCACCGGGCTGACACAGCCTACGCCGGAAGATCTCGTGAAAGAGATCGCGCGGGCCCGGGAGATGACCGATAAGCCGATCGCGGTCAATCTCACTCTGACGTTGTCGATCAATCCGCCGCCATACGAGGAGTACCGGCAGGCGATCATCGACTCCGGTGTGACGATCGTCGAGACGGCCGGTTCCAACCCTCAGGTGCACGTCGAGCATTTCAAGCAGCACGGCATCAAGGTCATCCATAAATGCACCAGCGTGCGTCATGCTTTGAAGGCGCAGAGCCTCGGCGTCGATGCCGTCAGCATCGATGGTTTCGAATGTGCCGGACACCCGGGCGAGGACGACGTTCCGGGCTTGGTCTTGATTCCGGCCGCGGCGGACAAGCTGACGGTGCCGATCCTGGCCTCCGGCGGATTCGCCGACGGCCGCGGACTCGCCGCGGCGCTCGCTCTCGGCGCGGACGGGATCAACATGGGTACGCGCTTCATGTGCACGGTCGAGAGCCCGATCCACGAAAAGATCAAGCAGCAGATCGTCGAGGCGAGCGAACTCGACACCCAGCTGATCTTCCGGCAACTTCGCAACACCATGCGAGCGGCGAAGAACTCGGTAAGCGAAGAAGTCGTCGAAATCCTCGGCAAGGGCGGGCGGTTCCGGGACGTGCAAGAACTGGTCGCTGGTACCCGCGGCCGCAAGGTCTACGAGAAGGGGGATCCCGAGGCCGGCATCTGGACCGTCGGAATGGTGCAGGGGCTGATCAACGACATCCCGACGGCAGGTGACCTCGTCACCAGAATCGCTGCTGAGGCCGAGACGGTTCTGCGCCGGAATGTGGCGTTGATCTCGGACCCTGTTGTGGTCGCCTGAGGCCGGCGAGCGAGTACCGAGATGAACGTCGCCATTGCCGGCCCGGCGCAACGTACAGAGTTCCGCGGCAGCGGCGGACTACGTCTGGCGGCCGATTGCTGGGGCAACGACGATAACCCGGTCGTGCTCCTGCTGCACGGCACGGGGCAGACCAGACATTCGTGGAAGTCGGCCGGTATTCGATTGGCTGCCAACGGGTTTCGCGTGGTCGCGCTCGACACCCGTGGACACGGCGACAGTGCGTGGGCTCCGTCGCCCACCGAATACGCGCTGGATACCCTCGCTGATGACGTCTGCTCGGTGATCGATGAAATCGGTGGAACCGTCACCATTGTCGGAGCGAGCCTCGGCGGTCTGACCGGGCTACAGGTTGCAGGTGAACTCGGCGCGGCCCGCGTCCGCAAACTTGTGTTGGTCGACGTTGTTCCGCGAATCGAGAAGGGGCGCGGGGCCCGGCGGATCCGATCGTTCATGGAGGGTAACCCGGACGGCTTCGCCAGTCTCGAAGAGGCGGCCGATGCGATCGCGGCGTATCTGCCGCATCGGACACGTCCCCATAGCCCCGAAGGCTTGCGGCGCAACCTCAGGCAACGCCCGGACGGGCGATGGCGCTGGCACTGGGACCCCCAGTTTCTGCGCAGACCTGAGCAGGATCTGCAGGTGTGGGTACGCGAGCTCGAAACTGCGGCAGGCGAACTCGGAGTGCCGATACTCGTCGTGCGAGGTGCGCTATCCGATGTGGTCAGCAGGGAGGCCGTCGAGCAGTTCTTGGCCGTCGTGCCGAACGCGCAGTTCGTGGAGCTGAACGGCGCCGGCCACACGGCTGCCGGCGACGACAACGACGCGTTCACGAAAGCCGTAGTCGAATTCGTCTGAGACATAAGGAGAACCGATGCCGGACAGCAACGACGATCCCGTCCTGGTAACCCGTGAGGACCATGTCGCGATTCTGACGCTCAATCGACCGGACCGTCGCAACGCGATCAATCGCGCGATGCGCAAGGCGATCAAACGTGAGCTGTGGAAGGCCGACGCGGACGAGGATGTTCGGGTTGTGGTGATCACCGGGGCCGGAACGGCATTCTCCTCGGGTGTCGACCTGCCGGAGGCGCTGGCCGGCCCACCGCCGCGAACCGAGGGGCCCACGCCCACCCAGATTCTGCGTGCGATCAGCAAACCGGTTATCGCGGCGGTGAACGGCCCGTGCTATACGGGAGCGTTCGAGTTCGCGGTGAATTGTTCGTTCATCATCGCTTCGGAACAGGCGGTCTTCGCCGATACGCACGCTTCGATCGGGCTGCTCAACGGGTGGGGCGGTAGTGCGATGCTGCCGCGAATCGTTGGGTTGCCCGCAGCTGTTCAGATCATTCTCAGCGGTGATCCGATCGATGCCGCGACCGCTTTGCGCATCGGACTGGTCAACGAGGTCGTTCCCGGCGAACAGTTGCTGGAACGCAGTCTCGCGATTGCCGGATCGATCGCGACCAGCCACCCCGCCGCGGTGCAGCGAATGTTGCGTCTGCTGAAGGAAGGTGCCGGCGCATCGGTCGCCCATGCGCTGGGGCTGGAGGCCGAGGCCGTGGCGTCCTGGCGGTCGGACGGAAAAGATATCGGTGACCGCTTCGGTAAATCAGCGGCGAAGCAGAGACCCGATGCCTGAAGTGGCTGTCCCGGCAAGTCGGGGCGACTGGATCTCGATGCCCAGGTCGTGGTGACCGCGCACGGGCGCGTCATCGCTGAGCGAATCCATCGATCACTGTGCGCATCCGGAGCAGCGCTATGATCGAATGGACAGTACCTGCCCGTCGCAAAACCCTGTCACGCCACACACCTGGCGAATCGGTGTTGACAGCACCCTCGATCGACGACCCGGTGAACGACGCATCGATCGCAGTCCGGCGCATTATCGACGCCTTGGCGCGGACCGCTCCTGGCGATGGCGGCTTGCCGCCTGTGGTCGCCCGTTTGGAAAGGATCGCGGAGGTCCTGGAGACCGGGGCTCATCCGGTGGAGACGCAGCTGACTCGAATCTGGCGCGGCGAGGGTGTAGCACGACATGATCCGGCGACCGGCCCCGAGAATCCGATCGCACCGCCACTGACAATGTACGACCGCGGCGATGGTTGGGCCGAGGGCACGGTCGAACTGGGACTCCCGTATCAAGGACCGCCTGCGGTCGTGCACGGTGGTGTCTGCGCTCTGTTGCTCGATGGCGCCCTGGCCGTGGCGAACCAACTGTCGGGCGTCGGCGGAATGACTGCCGAACTGACCGTGTCCTACCACCTGCCGACCCCGTTGTACGTTCCCCTGAAGGTTCGTGCCCGGCAGGTCCGCCGTGACGGACGCAAGCTGTTCACGGTCGGTGAGATCGTTGCGGGAGATCGGGTGACTTCCTCCGCGCGTGGGCTGTTCATCGTCGCGGCCGGCGTAGCGGAGCACGCATGATCGAGGCGCCATCGCTGGAAATGTATCCGTGTCAGCGTGAGATCAGCCTGATCTTCGGCGACATCGACAGCGTCGGTCACGTCAACAACGTCGCCATCGCGCGATTCTTCGAAGAGGGCCGAGTCTTGCTGCATCGCAGGATCGGCGAACTGCGCTGTGCGAGTGCAGCTTCGAGGATGGTGCTGGTCCACGTCGAAATCTACTACCTTGCCGAAGTCGAGTATCCGGGGCACGTTCTTCTCGGGGCCGGGCTGTGCCGTGTCGGGCGCACATCGATCGAACATCGCGCAGGACTGTTCCAAGACGGTAAACCGGTGGCGGTTTCCCGGTCGGTCGATGTCAATACGGCCGCCGGCCGAGTTGGCGCCGAACCGCTGGGCGAGCAGTACCGTAACGCCGCTCGAAGAATGATCATGCCCAGCTGCTGAGGCGATGCGCAGCGGGCCGCATCTGGCGAGCTGTGGCCTGTGCGCGAGCACTTCCGCTTCGCCGCTACTATCGGTAATCTATTACTAAGTTAACCTAGTGAGTTTGATGAATTGTCGAGGAGGCGTGGTGGAAGGATCGACGACGGACCTGGTGGAGGGGTTGGGCGGAACGGGCGACTGGTGTGATCGCTTGTCCGCACTGCTCGCGTCCTATGCGGAGCGGCCACGCCCGAGGACCTCGCGAGAACGAGCCGAGGCGGCCCGTGCCTTTCAATCGGAGATGGTCGATGCCGGCGTCGCCGCGCCGGGATGGCCGAAGTCTGCGGGTGGTCTCGAACTGGGGCTGGAGGATCAACTCGACTACTACCGGATGACGACCGCGGCCGGGATACCCAAACATCCGAATCCGCTCGCATTCATCGTCGCGCCGACGCTGATCGTCTACGGCACCGAAGCCCAGAAGGAACGCTTCCTCGGACCGCTGCTGCGTGCGCAGGAATTCTGGTGCCAGGGCTTCTCCGAACCGGGCGCGGGCAGCGACCTCGCGTCGCTGTCCACGAAAGCGGTACGTGACGGCGACAATTACCGCGTCACAGGCCAGAAGATCTGGACCAGTCAGGCTTCCCAGGCCGATTGGATGTTCACGTTGGTGCGAACCGGTCCGGCTGGACGAGGTACCGCGGGCATCAGCTATTTGCTGATTCCCATGAGTTCGCCCGGTGTAGACGTCCGGCCGCTCAGGGATGCCTCCGGCGGATATCACTTCGCCGAGGTCTTCTTCGACGATGTAGTGGTGCCCGTGGAGAACGTGGTCGGGGACGAGGGGGCAGGCTGGTCGGTCATGCGCACCTCGCTCGGACACGAGCGTGCGACAGCCTTCCTCGCCGACGAATTCCGTTACCGAGGTCTGGTCGACAAAGTGTTCGCGCTCGCGATCGACCAGGGCTACGCCGACGATGCGCTGATACGTCAGGAACTCGCCTACATCGAGACCGGCGTACGAGCGATCGCCGCGAACAGTGCCAGGGCGTTGGATGCTGTTCTGCGTCGAGCTGATCCCGGCGGGATGGCTTCTGTGAACCGATTGGTGAAGTCGGAGTTCGAGCAGCAACTGCATCGGCTCGCCCAACGGCTGACGGGCTCCGGGGCTGCATTGAGCAATCGGTCAGACGGTGCGGTGGACAAAGGTCGCTGGACGTACGGGTATCTGATGAGTCGGGCCACGACCATTGGTGCCGGAACAGCCGAGATCCAGCGCAACGCGATCGCCGAACAAGTTCTCGGACTGCCTTCACATCGTGGCGAGGGAACACGCCCCGCCGCGGTTGAGCCGGGACGTCCGCTGAGTGAGCCCAGCGAGGATGAACTCGCGCTGCGACAGGTACTGGGCAAGGCATTGGCCCCGCATACCAGTACTGAGCAGCTGTTGTCCTGGGAATCGAAGACTGGCGACTACGACATCGGGCTCTGGGATGAACTGGTGCGCTTCGGATTGCCGGGACTCGCGGTTTCCGAGCAGTTCGGTGGCGGCGGTGCGGACCTGCGGTTGTTGATCGCCGCGGTCGAAGAGGCCGGCTATGCGGCCGCCCCGGTACCTTTGGTCCCGACTCTCATCGCGCTGGAAGTAATGCTGCATGCCGAGGCGCTGGAGGCAGTCGAAGCAGTGTGCGACGGTGCTACAGCCGCGTTCGTCGTTCCGGTCGATGACGATGGCTGGGTCCTCGACGAGCGATTGCCGAAATTGGAAGGAACGCGCCTGTCGGGTTCGGTCGTGCGCGTGCCGGGAGCGCCGGTCGCCGACCGACTGGTGATGGTCGCGCGCGACGCCGCCAGCGGCGAATTGGTTCTGGGTTTGGTCAAACCGATCGAAGTCGAGATCGAACGTCAGGAGTCGATCGACGTTACGGGCACTATCGGTGCGGTGGTGCTGGACGGTGTCGTACCGGAGATCATCGCCCGAGGTGACAAGGTGAATCGAATTCTCGATGCATCACGCAGGGGCGCGGAACTGGTGCTGGCTGCGGACTCGGTCGGTATTGCGAACAGGGCACTGGCGCTCGCGGTCGACTGGGCTGGGCAGCGTGCACAGTTCGGTCATCTGATCGGCTCCTACCAGGCCATTTCCCATCGGTGTGCGGACATGTTGGTAGCTGCCGAAGGGGCGCGGGCGCAGGTGCTGTCCGCCGCTGAGTTCGAGGCCGAACACCCGGAGGCGAAGCTATCTGCTGAGGTCGCTTTGGCCTCTGCGATCGATGCTGCCGTGTCGACTGCGGAGCGATGCATGCAGATCCACGGTGGCATCGGCTTCACTTGGGAGCACCCGGTGCATCTGCTCCTCCGCCGAGCGACGGCCAATCAAGTCGCCTTGGGGCGGCCCGAGAATCTGCGCGACCGAGTCGCCGGCGCGGTTCTGGCTGGACTTTCCTGACGACCGGCTGGGAGATCTGATGACTTCGATTGATGTAGGCGCAGCCCTACTTCGGGTGTGTCTAGGGCTGACCATGGCGGCGCACGGCTACGGAAAGCTGTTCCGCGGCGGGCGAATTCCTGGAACGGCGCGCTGGTTCGACAGCATTGGCATGCGCCCGGGCTTGTTGCAAGCGTGGCTCGCCGTTACCACCGAGGTCGGCGCTGGCATTTTGTTCGCGCTGGGCCTGCTCACTCCCTTCGCCGCGGCCGCCTTCGTATCTCTGATGCTGGTCGCCGCGTGGACGGTGCACCGCGAGCACGGGTTCTTCATCGCGGGAAACGGGTGGGAGTACAACCTGGTCCTGGCCGTCGGAGCTGTGGCGGTGGCGGTCGGTGGCGCTGGCAGGTTGAGCGTGGACTGGGCTGTTTTCGGTTCCGACATTCTGACCGGATGGGCCGGGTTCGTAGTGTCGGCGGTACTCGGGGTCGGGGCGGCAACCGCACTGCTGGGGGCGTGCTACCGCCCTCGCGAAAAGGCGATGTCGTGATTGTTTCGGACAACTGCCCGGCTCGCGATCGCGGATTCGAAACCGATGAGAGAGAGCGCACCCGGCGCATGTGTGTCGAGGCGCGTGGATCCGATTGGAAGGGACAGTAAGCATGGAGTTCAGACACCTCGGGCGCACCGGCGTCTCGGTCTCACGGCTGTGCCTGGGCGCGATGTCGTTCGGAGCGATGGGCAATGCCGACCACGATGATTGTCGAAAGATCATCCACCGTGCGTTGGACGCCGGTATCAACTTCATCGATACCGCAGACGCCTACTCCCGGGGCGAGTCGGAGGAAATCGTGGGCAAGGCGATTGCCGGCCGCCGCGAGGATGTCGTTCTGGCTACCAAGTTCTTCAATCCTATGAGCAAGGACCCGAACCATCGGGGCGCATCGAGGCGATGGATCGTGAGGGCGTGCGAGGACAGCCTTCGCAGACTCGGCACCGACTACGTCGATCTGTTCCAGGTGCACCGACTCGACGAAGCCACCGATCTGGATGAAACGCTCGGCGCGCTCTCCGATCTGGTGCGTGCGGGCAAGGTGCGGATGGTCGGTACCTCGACGTTTCCAGCGGAATCGATCGTCGAGACCCAATGGGTTGCCACCGACCGAGGCCACATCAAGCCGAGATGTGAGCAGCCACCGTACTCGATATTCGTCCGGGGGGCGGAACGCGATGTGTTCCCCACCTGCCAGCGTTACGGCATCGGCACGATCGTCTGGAGTCCTCTCAACGGCGGATGGCTGACCGGAAAATACCGGCGCGGCTCCCAGATCGGTGATGAGATGCGCTTCAATCGGCTGGGGCGTGGGTCGTGGCGTATCGATTCCGAAGGCGCGCAGCGCAAATTCGATCTTCTCGATCGACTGGACGGTGTCGCCGAAGGAGCGGACATCGACTTGACAACGCTGGCGCTCGGCTTCACCCTCGCACATCCAGCGGTTACCTCGACGATCATCGGTCCACGCACCATGGATCAACTGGAAAGCCAGCTGAGGGGCGTCGGCAACGTGCTGTCCGATGACGTACTCGACCTCATCGACGACATCGTGGCCCCTGGTATGAACGTCGAGCGAACCGATATCTCCTACGAGCCGCGCGCGTTGCGGCACAAGCACTTGCGCAGGTCCTACCGCGAGGCGCGAGCCCAGCAGTGACTACCTCCGACATCACAACCTACGATCCGGCCGCGTTGCGCGCGAGATGGTACCGAGAGGGTTGGTATTCCGACCGCACCCTCGTCACCGCCTTCGCCGAAGGCGTTGAAAGGAATGCGAGCACGACGGTTGTGTTCGCCGAGGCCGACACCTTGATCGAGACCTCGGTCGGTGAGATCCATCGAGAGGCTCGACGGATCGCCGCCTGCTTGCAGGGTATGGGCGTCGGACCCGGTGACGCGGTGGTGGTGCAATTACCCAACCAGTTCGAGTGCGCCGTCGCGTATGAGGCCGTGCTCCTCACCGGTGCGACGTTGGTCCCGGTGGTGCATATCTATGGGACCGCGGAGCTGTTGTTCATCCTCGAGCAAACCGCCGCGAAGGTTCTGGTCATGCCGGAGCGGTTGCGATCGACCCGCTACGCCGACCGGATAGCGCGGTTGTCCAGTGTGACCACGCTCCAACGAATCGTGGTGGTCGGCGCAGACTGTGCCGACGCGACAGCCTGGTCGAAGCTGGATCGGCATGGCGAGTATCGCACGCCGCAGGTGAACTCCGACGACGTATGCCTGCTCGTCTATACCTCGGGTACGACCTCGGCACCGAAAGGTGTTCAGCACAGCCACAATTCGGTACTCGCTGAACAGCGCACCATGCCCGATCTGCAGGACACGGGTGTGGGAGCGGTGCATCTGGTGTCGTTTCCGCCCGGTCATATCGCCGGTTTCGCCGGTATGTTGCGGCCGATCCTGCACGGAACGGCAATTGTGTATCTGCAGGACTGGGATCCGCGCATCGCGGTGGAGCTGATCGCTCGCTACCGTGTCACATCGACCGTCGGAACCCCCTTCCATCTCACAGGTATCCTCGATCTCGAGGACAGAGCCGAGAAATTGGCCAGCCTGACCGAGTTGATGGTCGGCGCTGCGACGGTCCCCGACGAACTGGGCAGGCGGGCCGCGGCCGCCGGCATCTCCACCTATCGGTGCTACGGCGCCACTGAACATCCGACCATCACCGTGTGCGGCGTGGACGACCCCGAGGACGCTCGAATCCGCACCGACGGGGCACCACTGCCCGGTGTCGATGTGCGGATCCTCGATTCGGACGGCCGCGATGTACCGGTCGGGGTCGACGGCGAGATCGTCACCCGAGGTCCGGATCAATTTGTCGGATACCGGGATTCGACGCTGAACCTGTCCGCGTTCACGCCGGACGGTTGGATGCGGACAGGAGATCTGGGCCACCTCGATCTCGACGGCCGGCTCTCGGTTACCGACCGGATCAAGGACGTCATCATCCGGGCGGGTGAAACGATTTCCTCGGGCCAAATCGAAGACGTGCTCAGTGCCCATCCGGCAGTTGTCGAGTGCGCTGTTGTGGCCGCACCCGATCCGCGATACGGAGAGGTCGCCGCTGCGGTCGTGGTTCTCGCCTCCGATATGGAACTCGACCTGAGCGAGATTCGCCGTCATTTCGCGGCGTCCGGCCTGGCGAAGCAGAAGACGCCGGAAAAGCTGGCTACCGTCGAAACACTTCCGCGGACCGCGGTGGGCAAGATTCGCAAGAACGAACTGCGGACATTCTTCACCGAGGTGGGCAGTACATGATCAACTGGAACTCACTCCGCGAGAAAGCCGGGCGATTGGCGAAAGACGTTGCCGGACCGCGGGAGGCCACATGAATCTCACGGAACTGGCTACGCAGTACGAGGACAAGACTGCGATTGCGATGGAGAACAGTGGCGCGACCCTGACCTATCGAGAGCTCGAGGAACGCTCGAACCAGATCGCCCATCTGTTCCGCTCACGTGGCCTGGGACCAGGCGACCATATCGCAGTTCTGATGAAGAACCAGCTCGAGGTCTTTCCGGTGGTCTGGGCTGCACAGCGATCCGGTCTGTTCTATACACCGGTGAATTGGCATCTGAGCACGGCTGAGGCGTCGTACATAGTCGCGAACTGCGGTGCGCGGATGCTCATTCACTCGGAGTCGCTCGGCGAGTTGGCCGCGGCCGCAGAAGCTGCGTCACCTGCTCTGAACTCGCGCCTGGTGGTCGGTGGCGATTTGGACGAGGTCGAATCCCTGGAGATTGCCATCTCGCAGTTGCCGACAACTCCGATCTCGGACGAGTCCGAGGGCTATTACATGCTGTATTCGTCTGGAACGACGGGGCGTCCGAAAGGGATTCTTCCGACACTGACGGGGGAGTCCTTCGGCGCCGGACTCGGCATCGATCATCTGGTGGGTTCGGAATTCGGATTCGGGTCGGACACCGTCTACCTCAGCCCGGGACCGCTCTACCATGCGGCACCGCTCGGCTGGACGATGGGAACCGTGCGCAACGGTGGCACCGCGGTCGTGATGAAAAGGTTCGACGCGGAACAGGCACTCCAATTGATCGACGAGTTCGCGGTGACTCACGCTCAGTTCGTACCCACGATGTTTGTGCGGATGCTGAAACTGCCTCGAGCGACCAGGAATCGCTACGACATTTCGAGTCTGCGGCTCGCGGTGCACGCCGCGGCCCCATGCGCGGTAGAGGTCAAGGAACGAATGATCGATTGGTTCGGCCCGATCCTCACCGAATTCTATTCCGGCAGTGAGGGAACCGGCTTCTTCATGATCGACACTCCGGACTGGCTCGGTCATCGCGGATCGGTGGGCCGGGCTGTTCTGGGCGTGGTCCACGTCTGTGATGATGACGGCAACGAACTGGAGCCCGGCGAGGTGGGAACCATCTGGTTCGGCGACGTGCAGCGATTTGAATATCTCGGTGATGACGCGAAGACCGCGGAAGCCTTCAATGACAAAGGCTGGAACACCCTCGGCGATCTCGGCCACGTCGACGAAGACGGCTTCCTCTATCTTTCCGCCCGCCGATCCGACCTGATCCTGTCCGGCGGGGTGAATATCTACCCGCAGGAAATCGAGGACGCACTGATTCTCCACCCCGCCGTCGAGGACGTTGCCGTGATGGGGCAACCGGACGACGAGATGGGCCAACGCGTGCATGCTATCGTCCAGCCGTCACCCGATGCCACAGCAGGTCCGGAACTCGAACAAGAGTTGATAGAGCACTGCCGGGCAAATTTGGCACACTTCAAGGCCCCGCGCTCGATCACCTTCGGTGAGGTTCCTCGGTTGCCGAGTGGAAAAATCCTGCGGCGCGATCTGATCGGAATCACCGCTGCCCCTGGCGCGGCGGAACATTAAGGCTGAAGTTCGACAGCGGAGCAGGCAATCGAATGAGCCCGGAAGCCCGGAAGGTAGAGACCGATGTTTGACCGCTGGGTCGAGTTAGCACAGCAGGACCCGGATCTCGTTCACCGGGGCCGGTATGTCACTGCCGTCGTCCTGGTCGATCGTCTGGACGACAGCTTCGTGCTGTCGATCCGCGACGGTCTCGTTCTGTCGATCGAGCCGAAACCGCGGGTGATGCCCGAGTGGACTCTCACGCTGCGTGCGCCCGCAGGGGAGTGGGCGGCGTTCTGGCAACCCGAACCGGCGCCCGGTTCGCACGACCTGATGGCGCTGCTGCGCCGCCGGGTACTTGTGGTGGAAGGCAACCTGCACCCGTTCATGGCAAACCTGCGCTACTTCAAGGACATTCTCGAGATCCCACGCCGAAAGGAGGTACTCGCGTGAATACCGGCATCGAGCCGATCGTCGGCCGTTATATTCACCTGAGCATCGAGGGCCGGAACTATCGGACATATTACGAGGAAGCCGGCCAGGGTATTCCGCTGCTGTGCCTGCATACCGCCGGGGCCGACGGCCGCCAATATCGACACCTCATGAACGACGCCTCGGTGACCGAACATTTCCGGGTCATTACCTTCGATATGCCGTGGCATGGAAAGTCCTCGGCACCCGCGGGGTGGCGGGATACCGAGTACGAACTCACATCGGAGTTCTATTCGGCACAGATTCTCGCAGTGTGTGATCAGCTCGATCTGCACGATCCGGTCCTCATCGGCTGCTCCATCGGCGGGCGAATCGTCCTCGATATCGCCCGGTCGCACACCGATCGGTTCCGTGCTCTCATCGGACTCCAGTCGGGTCCGCGGGTGGCTCCCTATTACGACCGCGAGTATCTCCACCGCCCGGACGTGCACGCCGGTGAACTGTGTGCCGCGCTCATGTCCGGACTCATCGGGCCTGCGGCGCCTGCGGCGGATCGGGACGAAACGCTGTGGCATTACGCGCAGGGCGGGCCCGGTGTCTTCAAGGGCGACCTGCACTTCTACAAAGACGAGTCCACCTCGGACGCAGATCTCGCGGCGATCGACACCGCAGCGTGCCCGCTGTTCCTGCTCACCGGCGAATACGATTACTCGTGTATGCCGGAGGACACACTCGAGCTCGCATCGCGCATCCCCGGCGTCGAAGCGGTGATCATGAATGGACTCGGGCACTTTCCCATGAGTGAAGACCACGATACCTTCATGGCATACCTGCGGCCGGTCCTGGACCGGATCCGGACATCGACGGACGCGACCGGATGAATCTCCGGCTCAGCACACGACGAAGTCGCTCGCCCGCTCAGATGAACAGGTATTTCTACCAGAAGGAGAGTTGACGATGGCAACGGTAAACCAGGAAGCCGCGGTCCAGCGCATTATGGACCGGATGATTGCCGGCTACCGCGCTGCGGATGCGAAGGCGATTCTGTCTTGTTACGAGCAGCAAGCGGTCTATGCGCTCGATGCCGGTTCAACAGCGGCGGGAGAACCTCAGCTTCGCGGCCTCTTTGAGCAGATAGTCGCGATGAACCCGCAATTCACGTTCGACAAGCACGAGATCGTGATCAGCGAAGATATCGCCTTGCATATCAGCGCCTACAATGCCGCCCTGCCCGACGGATCGATCCACCGTGGCCTCTCAGCGGCGGTCCTGCGTCGTCAAACGGATGGCGAATGGCGAATGGTCATCGACCATCCGTCGGCCGAACGACTTTTGTAGAACAGCGATCTCGCAGTGCCTGACATGGTGGAGCTGAACGACCACAGCTGGCGAAAGTTGTCGTCGACAGCCAATGACGTTCGCCACGTGGGCCGTTCGACGCGGGCGTCGCCTGGCAATCGTTGCGGTGGTCGAGCAGCTGGCCCGTTTGCTCTCGGCAGGACCAGCTGCTGTCAACCCTTTTCGTCAGCGTGGGGCCATACGAATCGCGCCGTCGAGGCGGATGGTCTCGCCATTGAGCATCGGATTCGCGACGATGTGCGCGGCCAGGGCGCCGTACTCCGACGGGTCACCGAGCCGTGAGGGGTGGGGGACCTGCGCGCCGAGCGACTTCTGCGCCGGTTCGGGCAGGCTGCCCAGCAGGGGGGTCTTGAACAGACCCGGCGCGATGGTATTCACGCGGATGAGCAGCGAGGCGAGATCGCGAGCGATGGGCAGGGTCATGCCCACAACTCCTCCTTTGGAGGCCGAGTAGGCGGCCTGGCCGATCTGTCCCTCGAAAGCCGCGACCGAGGCCGTGTTGATGATGACGCCGCGTTCGCCATCGACGGGTTCGGTCTTGGCGATGCGTTCGGCGGCGAGCCGAATGACGTTGAACGTGCCGATGAGGTTGACGGTGACGACCTTGGTAAAGCCGTCTAGCGGGAACGCGCCATCCTTCCCGACGGTTCGATGGGCATTTCCGATGCCTGCGCAGTTGACCGCGATCCGCAGTGGACCGAGAGATTCGGCGACGTCGAGCGCTGCGGCGACGGCATTTTCGTCGGTCACATCGGCGGCGGCGAACCGCACTCGGTCACCGAGCTCTTTGGCGACAGTCTCACCATCAGACGAAGGGAGGTCGATGATTACGACGTGCGCGCCGTCGGCGATCAGCACTTTGGTGGTGGCCAGGCCGAGGCCCGAGGCGCCGCCGGTGACTACAGCGACGCTGTTGCTGATTCGCATCAGAATGTCCTTTCGAGACGAATGAGGTTCTATACAACATAGCTCACTATGTTCACTATTTGAAGCAGGGCGGCCTTGGCTGTGGTTACAGGAGCGACGGCAAGAAGCGCGTCGCGGCGGTGGCCCGTGTGGTGAATTTCGCGATTCGCAGAATTCGGCGCGCCACCGACAACTCCGCCAGTCAAGCGCCCGAGTGAACCCGGAGTCGCTGCGCCGAGGACGCAGCCGCCGACGATTTCGACCGGAGTCGACACGGCCGTCGGCAGGGTCGGTGTGCCGCCGGTCAACGCCCCGAAAGGGCACTCCACGGCGATGCCTGCGGCCGTACCGACTACCTGGCGACTATGGACGTGCCGGCCCGGGCGCGGTCATTCGGCAGCAGGCTCAGGTATGACGCGCATCACTGTTGGAACGTCCGGTCGATGGATGTCCGCACCTTGAGATAAGTCAATAAGTCAGCGAGGTACACTAAGTGCTCCTCAAGTGGCTCGGCTGTTGGATGTAGGAGGAAGCGAATGTGTCTCGAGGGTCCCGTGCCTCTGGGGGAAGTCGCCCTGCGTCCGCTGGTGATCGCCGGCCAGGAGTTTCTGCTGGGTGGCACTTATCGCGCGGTGGATGGCGGTGTCGGTCATGAGTCGATAGTCGGTCGCGAAGGGCGGGCACATCCGTTTCGGGGCGGCTCTGCTCGACTCGACGGACGTCCGTGCCCGCATCGGGTCGTGCGACATGGGTAATGGTGGTGGCCGAATGGGCGTCGGCGAAGCTGCCGGGCTGACCGCTACAGAGGCGCGAGCCGTCGCGATGTGGTTGGCCGACAACGGTTTCGGTTGGGGCGAGGTAGAGAAGTTGTGTGCCGTCGGTGGCGGAACACAGAACATCATGGCGAGATTCGACTACGCCGGAGAGTCGTACATCCTCAGGCGCGGCCCGCGGCACTTGCGTCCCCGCAGCAACGACACCATTCTGCGCGAATGTCGCGTATTGCGTGCATTGGATGGAGCCGATGTGCCGCACCCGCGACTGATTGCGACCTGCGAGGACGCGTCAGTACTCGACGGAGCGGTGTTCTATCTCATGGAACCGGTCGACGGGTTCAATCCGAGTGTGGAGTTGCCGCCACTGCATGCGGGCAGCGAGGCGGTGCGGCACGCGATGTGTCTGCATTTGGTCGATGCGCTGGCAGCCCTCGGTGCGGTCGACCATCGCGCTGTCGGGCTGGACGGATTCGGAAAACCCGAAGGCTTCCTCGAACGTCAAGTCCCACGATGGTTGTCCGAGCTCGACGGTTACCGTCGCTATGAGGGTTACCCCGGCGTGGCGATTCCGGGGGTCGATGGGGTGGCGAAGTGGCTCGACCAGAACCGTCCGCGTGCGTGGCGCCCGGGCCTGATGCACGGTGACTTCCATTTTGCCAACGCCATGTTCAAGCCCGACAGTGCCGAGGTCGCTGCGGTCGTCGACTGGGAAATGTGCACGATCGGTGATCCGTTACTCGACCTCGGTTGGCTCCTCGCCACCTGGCAGCTGCCGGCCGTACCGGGAATGTTCGGGGCAGGTCTGATGGGCACAACCGGCCTTGCCACCGCACACGAGCTGGCCGATCGCTACGCCCGCGCCAGTGACCGCGATCTGAATTCGCTGTCCTGGTACGTGGTTCTCGCCTGTTTCAAGCTCGGCATCGTTCTGGAAGGCACCCATGCCCGAGCCTGCGCCGGCCAAGCGGACAAACGCATCGGCGACGAACTGCATCGCACCACGCTGCTTCTTTTCGAGCGCGCGAACGATATTATCAAAGGAGACAAATGATCGACTTCACAGTCCCGTCCGACGTCACCGAACTGGCCGATGAAATACGCGCTTTCGTGACGGAGGAGGTCATCCCGTACGAGACCGACTCTCGCCTCACCCGGCACGGGCCTACCGACGAACTTCGCACCGAACTGGTGGAACTGGCGCGCAAACGTGGACTCCTGACCTTCCAGGCGCCCAAGCGCTTCGGGGGCCGCGAACCTTCCCATCTGGATCAGGCCGTGTTGTACGAGGCCGCCGGGTGGTCGACTCTCGGTCCGGTCGCGCTGAACTGCGCGGCGCCCGATGAGGGAAACATGTTCTTGCTGAACCGAATCGCGAACGACGCCCAGGCGCAGGAGTTCCTGCGGCCGGTGATCGATGGACATCAGCGATCGGTCTTCGCCATGACCGAACCCGACGGGGCGGGTTCGGATCCCGCGCAGCTTTTGACGACGGCGCTCTTCGACGGTTCGCAATACGCGATCAATGGGCGAAAGTGGCTCATCACCGGCGCGAATGGGGCTCGCACATGGATCATCATGGCGAATGTCGTGCCGAATGACTTCGGGCCGAGTGGACCCACACTGTTCCTGTGCTCCGGCGATACGCCAGGGATCCACATCGATCGGGTGATGTCGACGATGGACCGCAACTATGTCGAAGGACACGGTGTCGTGACCTTCGACGATCTCCGGTTGCCGACGTCCAGTGTTTTGGGTGAGGTCGGAAACGCACTTCGGTATGCGCAGATCAGACTGGCTCCGGCACGGCTGACGCACTGCATGCGCTGGTTGGGGGCTGCCACGCGCGCACAGAGCATTGCCGTGGACTTCGCGCGGACCCGCACTTCCTTCGGCAAGCCGATCGGCGAACATCAGGGCGTCGGTTTCATGCTCGCGGACAATGAGATTGCGTTGCAGCAATGTCGCCTCGCGATTTGGTGGGCGTGCTGGCGGATCGACCAGGGAGCACGGGGTCGGCATGAAAGCTCGATGGTCAAAGCGTCTGTCTCCGAGGAGCTTTTCCGTGTGGCCGATCGCTGCGTGCAGGTGCTGGGAGGAATAGGCATTTCCGATGAGACCGTGATCGGGATGATCTTCACTGATATGCGTGCCTTCCGGCTGTACGACGGGCCGACCGAGGTGCACAAGTTTGCGATCGCCCGCGAGCTGCTCCGCGCGCCGTGAGGTGCCACGAGGAAACGTGAGAGCCGAAAACCGATACGGAATTTTCGAGTTCGATGAGACCAGTCGGTGTTGTGCGGCGGTGGCCGAGCCGGCTGATTGATTCAGACGGTTCGGGCAGGTCGAGGATTTCCGGGGCGGTGTCGGCGGAGAAGCGGTGTGGGTAATGGACGTGAACGCCGACGATGTAGCGTCCCTTCACCGGGGCCGCGAGCTCGGTGATGGAGCGGCCGATGCCGCGTCCGGGGCACTCACCGATTTCGGTAGACGGGGGCCCGGCGTTCGACGTACGCGGCCATCGCCTCGGGCTGATCCGCCGTCGCGGTGGTGAGTACCTGCTGCCGGTTCTCCATTTCGATCGCGGTGTCCAGCGAGGGTATTTCCAGTGCCAGCCACATGCCACGCTTGGTCAGGGCCAGCGACATCGGTGGCGCGGCGAGTAGCGCGTCGATCGCGATGTCCACTCGTTCGAGCAGTCGCTCGCCCGGTACGACGTCGGCGAGCAGGCCGATGCGCAGCGCCTCGGCTGCGTCGAAACGTCGCCCGGTGAGCATCAGTTCGTGAGCTCGGCCCGCCCCGACCAGCCGGGGCAGCATCCACGAGGTGCCGATATCGCAGCCGGAGAAGCCGACGCGGATGAACGAGACCGCGAATACCGCACTGTCGCTTGCGATTCGGATATCACAAGCGCTCACGAGCGCGAGACCGCCGCCTGCCGCCGCGCCGTTTACCGCCGCCACGAACACCTGCGGCAAGCGGCGGATCTTCTGTACAAGGGTAGCGATCCGCGTCTGTGTCAGCATCGAGGTCTGGACGGTGCCGAGTCCCTCCGACCCGGGAACCTCGCCGAAACCGCCGAGGTCGAGGCCCGCGCAGAAACCGCGGCCGGCCCCGGTCAGCACAACCACCCGGGTTCGGTTGTCGGTGGTGAGCCGGTCCAGCTCGGCGTGCATGGCGTCCACCAGTTCGACCGTCAGAGTGTTGAGCCGGTCCGGGCGGTTGAGCGTCAGGACGATCACGCCGTCTCTATGCTGTTCGACCTTGATCGGCGGTTCGGGTGCGGTGTGCATGCGAACACGATACATAGATAACCTAGATATATTGGTACGGCTGAACTGGTCGAAGGAATCGGCCGGAGCTCATTGAGGAGCGCACATGTCACACGCCGAACCAGCGACGGAATCGACCCTGCTCACCGAACAACGTGGTGGTGTCCGCATCCTCACCCTGCATCGTCCAGGGGCGCGAAATGCGTTGACCAGCAGTCTGATCGATGCGTTGCGCCGCGCGCTCGCCGCTGCCGACGCCGATGATCGGGTAGACGTCGTCATCCTGACCGGGGCCGACCCCGCTTTCTGTGCGGGATTGGATCTACGGGAGCTGGGCGCGACCGGGGGTAATGCAGCCCAGATCGCCGATGAGGTGCCGGTCGGCCACCCCTGGCGTCCGCTGTCGAAACCGGTGATCGGCGCTGTCAATGGTGCGGCGATCACCGGGGGCTTGGAATTGGCGCTCGCGTGCGACTTTCTCATCGCCTCGGATCGTGCTCGGTTCGCCGACACTCATGCCAGGGTCGGGGTGCTGCCCGGCTGGGGTCTGACGGCCCGGTTGCCCGCGGCGGTGGGCCGCGGCTTCGCTCGCCGGATGAGTCTGTCGGGGGACTTCGTCGATGCCGCGACCGCGCTGCGCGTGGGCTTGGTGACCGAAGTCGTGTCGCACGACCAGTTGCTGCCGACGGCGATGGAGGTGGCGGTGTCGGTGGTCGGCAACGATCAGGCCGGCGTCCGTACGTTGCTGGAGTCCTATCGGCGCGCCGAGGATCATCTCGTCGATCCGGCGCTGGCCGTGGAGGATGCGACTTCGCGAGCCTGGATGGCGAATTTCGATCCGACCCGGGTTGCCGATCGCCGGGCCGCCGTCACCGATCGAGGGCGTGCGCAAATTCGGGGCGGGCACTGCGGGTAAGGGGCCGTGGCAAAGGACCGCCGTCCGCTCGGGCATTGTTTGCTGCACGCAGGGCTTGAAGGCCACGAGCCCGCATCGGGAAGGGATGACGCTGTGCGCGCTGCCGGCGGCGCCCGGAAGGTCTTCGTCGCGCGCGTAGCCCCGGCTACAGACAGTTGAAGGATAACTTAGTAAGCTTTGTGGATATCAACGGCGAATGCAGGAGGAGCAACGGTGGATCTGAACGAGTTGACCACGGTCATCGCGGAGCTGAAAGAGCACGTCCTGACCATCACGCTCAACCGGCCGGATCGGTTGAACTCTTTCAACGACGCGATGCGCGCGGAGTTCAAGGCACTCTGGCGATTCGCCGACGACACCGACGACGTGCACGCGATCGTGCTGCAGGCCAACGGTGATCGCGCCTTCTGCACCGGAGTGGACGTGAAGGAGGGGACCTTCCTTGCCGACAACCCGTTCAGCAGGCAGGATCCCGGTGTCGATCTGTCACCCAAGCAGAATGGATGCTGGAAGCCGCTGATCTGCGCGGTGCACGGCATGGTGGCCGGTGGCGCACTCTACTGGCTCAACGAAGCCGACATCATCATCTCCAGCGATGACGCCCAGTTCTTCGACCCGCACGTCACATATGGCATGGTCGCCGCCCTCGAACCGATCGGGCTCGCGCACCGCATCCCGATCGGCGAAGTGCTGCGTATGGTTCTGCTCGGACTCGACGAACGGATGTCGGCCGAACGTGCCCACCAGATCGGTTTCGTCAGCGAGGTGCTGCCGCGCGCGCAACTGCGCGATCGTGCGCAGGACCTCGCCGCGCGAATCGCCGCCAAGCCCGCGGCCGCGGTGCAGGGCAGTATTCGCGCGATCTGGGAGTCCCGCGACACCGGGCGCTCGAACGCGCTCGCCACCGGCATGGCGTACACGGTGATCGGCAATCCGATCGGGCAGGCGCAGGTCGTGCGCTCTGACGTGACCACCCGTGAGTACGAGGTCCGCTGATCATCGGGTCGCCGCAAGCGCATTCGCAGAAGGAGTATCTGAGATGGACTACGGAATGAGCCCGGAGCTCGAACGGTTCCGCCTGGAGGTGCGGGAATTCATCGAGGCCAACGCGCCCGCGATTCCGCCGAAGGCCGGAGTGCGCAGTGCCGAGAATCGCGCCGAGCACACAGCGATCACCGAATGGATCGGTAAGCTGTTCGCCGCCGGGTACATGGGCGGTGACTGGCCGGAACAGTATGGGGGGCAAGGAAGTTCGTACCCCGCCGAGCGTGACGTGGTGGTGGGGGAGGAGATCGCGCGGGCTCGAGCCCCGCAGTTCGCGGGTGCGGGCCAACTGGTCTCGCATGCACTGATCGACTTCGGCACCGAGGCGCAGCGTCAACGCTACCTGCCCGGTATTCGTTCCGGCAAGAATACCTGGTGTCAACTGTTCAGCGAGCCCGGCTCCGGCAGTGACCTGGCGTCGTTGCGTACCAAGGCCGTTCGCACGGAGAGTGGGGGATTCCTGGTCAGCGGGCAGAAAGTGTGGACCACCAACGGGCAGTGGGCGGATTACGGCTACCTGCTGGCCCGTACCGATCGGGATGCGCCCAAGCACAAGGGCATCAGCGCCCTCATCGTCGATATGGGTCTGGCCGGCGTCGATGTGCGCCCGCTGCGCGAGATGACCGGCACGTCGGACTTCAACGAGGTATTCCTCGAAAACGTCGAATTGCCCGCTGACGCTCTGGTCGGTCAGCTCAATTCTGGTTGGGCAATCGCCAATTCGAGTCTGGGGCACGAGCGCAGTGGTGTCGCCACCAGCGTGGTACGGCTACGCCAGAACGTGGATGCGCTGAAGGATCTGGCCAAGCGGGTGAATCGCGGGGGGCGCCCGGCCATCGACGACGGCGCGGTCCAAGAGACGCTGGGCAAGTTCAGCGCGGAAGTCGAGGCGCTGTCCGCGCTGGTGTACGCCAACGTCAGCCGATGGTCGCGCGGCACCGAGCGGGTGCAGGACGGGCCGATAGCCAAGCTGATGTTCAGTGAACTGGGCGTGGAGATCGCACGGTACGCACTGGAACTGAGCGGTGAGACGGGCATCCTGGTCGAGGGTGACCCCGGTGCTGTCGAGCATGGCCGGTGGCAGGACGAATTCCTCTATGCCCGCGCTTACACGATCGCGGGCGGCAGCTCCGAGATCATGCGAAACATCATCGCCGAGCGTGGACTGAAAATGCCACGCTGAAACAGCGCGGGCCGGGGCACGCGGGACGTGCCCGGCCCGGGCATCTCGGCGCGCTACGACGCACAACGCCTGGCCGAGCTCCGCTACAGCACATCCCGAAGAGTCATCACCGGTGCCCTGCTCTGATCGGGCAGGCCTGTCCCGCGAGGACTTCGACCATGAAAGGACCACAACCGTGGCCGACAGGACCATCATCATCACCGGAGCGAGCGACGGCATCGGCGCCGCGGCCGCACGTCAGCTGTCGGCACAAGGCGAACGCGTCATCATCGTCGGCCGCTCTCCCGAGAAGACCAAGAAGGTGGCCGAAGAACTCGGTGCGCCCTACCACATCGCCGACTTCCAGGACCTGCAGCAGGTAAGGACCCTGGCCGCGACGCTATTGCAGGAATATCCGCAGATTGATGTGCTGGCTAACAACGCCGGCGGCGTTTTCACCAAAGAAACCACAAAGGACGGCTTTGATAAAACGTTTCAGGTCAATCACCTCGCACCGTTCCTGCTGACCGAGCTCCTGATCGATCGACTGATCGCGTCCAAGGCCTCGATCATTCAAACCTCCAGCTCCGCCGCGAAGTCGTTCGGCATCAATATCGACGACCTCAGCAACGAGCGCAAGTGGAGCGCCGGCAGGGCATACGGCGGTGCCAAGTTCGCGAACATCTTGTTCACGAAAGAGTTGCAGCGCCGCTACGGCGAGCAGGGCATTGCTGCGGTCTGCTTCAACCCTGGCGCCACGGCTACCGGCTTCGCGGCGGACGCCGCCAGATGGATTCGGTACATGACTCGCAACCCGATCGTTCGCCGCCTGCTGTTCACCACCCCCGACAAGGGCGCCGAGACCCTTATCTGGCTTGCTGAGGGTACGCCCGGTCAGACCTGGCAGCCCGCGGAGTTCTACGAGAACAAGAAAGCGAAGCCGGCCAACAAGCTCAACCCGCAATCCGACAATGCTGACCTTGCTCGACAGCTCTGGGAGCGCAGCGAGGAGATGCTTTGCGCTTGACCACAAGCCTCGAGAGTTGATTCGAGCAAAGAATACAAAGAAGACCATCGCAGTGAAACGTCGGAACTCCCTTACTCGAGGGACAGCCGGCGACGGCCCACCCCGCACACTCACAGAATCACCTGCGAGTGTGCGGGGTGGGCCGTGAGCTACCGAGGTGCGGTGTCGGGCAGCCGCAGCCGCCCACCGACCAGGTCACCGGGCGAGTCCGGTGAGGCCGAGTGGCGGGACACGACCATCCATGCCTCCCGGTCAGTCGGCATTGCCAGGTAGGCGTTCGTCTCATTACTTATTTCGGAAGGAGAGATGCTGGGCGAGCCGGGGGGGTCGAAGTCCAGCGTCGTGAAGCGCGGTTCGTCGGCCGTGGCATTCTCCGAATAGGTCACCTTCGTGTACCACTCTTGATTGAGCGGTGTAAGGTAGCCGAACCTGAACTGCGGGGGCAGATTCGAGGTCATGGTAGATATCACTATTCGACCAGGCGCGCCCGCCGCGATGCCCGCGAAGTTGTTGCTGCTTCGCGCACCGGCAGGGGTGACGTCCATCGGGGTCGACCACGTTCGGGCCTTGTCCCGAGAATGCGACAACATAATCTTGTCGGTCTGGTCTTCCACCCAGCTGACGTAGACGGTCCCCGCCGAATCGACGGCCGTCTGTTGCCCGCCGGCCCCCTGCTGGCACCCGTTACTCCCAGGTACTGGCACTTGACGCCAGGTTTCTGCGTAATCTTCGCTGACCGCCACCATGATCTTGCAGAGATTTTCCGTCTGAAAGGGATAGACGGTGCTGGTTAGACTCGACGGGTCCAACGGAAGATATGGGTACTCGAAGTAGATCGTCCCATCGGGTGCGGTCACTGGCATGCCGGCTTCGATCAGAACGGAAGCGGGCTGATGCATTTCTTCGAATGTCTGACCACCGTCGAGCGAACGAAAGACTAGCCGGCGGCCACCCAATGGACGATCACCCACTCCCATGAAGTACAGCACCGAGGGATAGGACGAGCCTGCCGGCGCGGGGCCCGTGGTCATCTGACCCCAATCCCAAGTCTTGCAGGTAATCGTGTTGCCCTGCCAGGAATGCCCAGCGTCATCGCTCCAGGAAATGACGGCCCCAGGACTGAGCAACGACACGGCTGGTAGGGGCCCTCCGCAGGACCGTACGCCAGTGTTGGTAACGTAAAAGAGTCGGTCCGTAATGGGATCGACCTGTACGAACGCGTGCAGTCCGGAGTTGTGATCGTCACCATTGGGCAGCGGCGGGACCGCGACGTCCTGCCACGTGGCCCCCCCATCGGTCGAGCGAATGATGCCGCCCGCCTTCCGGGAAATGAAGACCGCACCGGTCTTCTTCGACACTGCGATTGACGGCGACGTGTCCTTCTCGCCCGTCGGGTACTCGCAGAGCGAAGGCCCTTGCCGTGGATCCCCCGCCCCGCTCTGCGGTACTTGCCCGGCATCTGCGCTGCAGTCGGGGTTTCCCGGATCGGCTTCGGCGTGTATTGCACCTGCGGTGAGCAACACGATCGAACAACTGAGCACGATGGCAGCGGCCCGCATGCCAGATCTCACATAAACGGGGGGAAGCATTTTTGACAATATTACCTAGCTCGTTTCGAACTGTTGTGTGTGCACGCCACTCAACTACGAAGTTCAGGCCTGAATCGGTATACATTTCCCTGGGGAACCTCAGTGTCGAATGGTGGCGACGACGCCGACGAACCGGGTGCTGTCGTACATCAACTCGGAGTCGCACTGCGGCAGGGGAGACGCCTCGTTGATGACGCACGTGTCACGGGCGAAGGCTCCGACGACCGTTCCGTCAGGTGTGATGTCGGCGGTGGTGTACTCGGTCGGCTCGGCCGCACCATTGGGCAGCAGAGGTGCGCCGGGAGATACTGCGAGTGTGGTCAGGTGCGGCGTCGTCAGCGCGTTGGTCATCTCGCCGAGGTAGCCGTCGTAGTTGGTCGTGGTCAGGTCCTCGAGTCCGTAGTAGGCGATCGCCAGGTGGCCGTTGTCGCGGACCGAAATGTTGACATTCGTAGCTCGGCCGACCTCGGACGGGGCGAGTTCGATCTTCTCCCCCCACGCCTGCTGACCGCTCCGCCTGATCTTCAAGTACGGTCGTCCGTCCGCCGGATCGGTGTAGGCCAAGTAGAGATTGCCCGCGGAGTCGAGCTGGAGCGGCTGCCACAGATAAGCTTGGCTGACCGCTTCGCCGACGATTGAGCGAACAGGCTGCTGCGGTCGAGAGCCGTAGCCGCCGTTGTTGTCGAAGCCGGGATGTTGACCACTGAGCGGGTTCATGTAAGCGCGCATCTGGACGTCGGGGATGAAGGTCTTGTCCCACGTCTGGCCGTCGTCGCGACTCACGATCAACGAGGCTTTCCCGCACAAGTTGGTGACTGCGTAGATCACGCCCTCGGGATCGACCACAGCCTGTCCCTGGAAGAACGGGATCGGGTCGACCGAAGCCTCGACCTTGCAGTCGAGGGAACTCAGTATGATCCCCAAGGACTGGAAAGTGTTCGCGCCGTCCAGGCTCTTGAAGCAGGTGCGGGTCTGGCCCGTACCACCAGCGCAGTGGTAGATCACGTTGGGATATCCCGCCGCCTGCAGGGCGGCCCGATCCTCGTCCGTGCGCGGCTTACCCACGAACGACTTCCCGAGGTCGCTGGTGCCGCAGAACAGCGACGGAGACAGGTGCCAGCTGTCCCCTTGATCGTCGGAGTAGGTCACCCGGTCGCCTACGGGACACGTCGGCGTCGATTCGAGGGAGGATGCGATCAGACGTCCCGTCTCCTCGTCTTCGACGATCCAGCCCATGCCCGCGCTCGTCAAACCGTTCGGTGCAGTTCGATGGAAGGAACTACCACCGTCCGTGGACCGCAACACCGAGGATCCGCCGGAGGCTGCGAGCCCGACGTAGATGTTGCCGTCTCGCGCCGCGAGAGTGCTCAGCTCGGTGACGTGGGTTCCCGTCGGGGTGGTGCAGCCGAGGAGGCCGCCTGGCAGCTCTCGGCAGGACTCGACCGCGGCGGGTTCGGCCTGAGCAGGGGCGAACGCCGACAGAGACGCGCCGAGCAATGCCACAACGGTGACGACTTTGGCCGTCGAGGTCACGCTTCTCACCGGACGACGACGTGACGTTGTCCGGCGGTGGAGAACAGTCACGATTCGCACCCCTCTGAACATGGGACAATTACCAGCATCGTGCTCCTTCTTTCCCGAGCATCACCAGCCGCGGGGCCTGCGAACCGCGCCGACACAAACGGGACAGTCCCGAAAGATAAAGCGCACAGAATACCCCTTATGGCGTGACGAAGAGTTCCCCGAAACAGGAACGTCGGACAACAACTGCGATCAGTCATCCACGCGACCATCCCAGGCCTGCACCGCAACTTAGTACGTGTATAACTCAGTTGTCTATGGGCCGTTAAGTCCTGGCGAGCCGCTGTGTCGGCTGCTAGGTGGAAGGGACCACGTCGGAGCAGTCTTTGCCAGGAGTCGTTGCATTGGCCAATGAGCTACCGGGAAGTACCGGTGATCGAGATCAGCCCGGGTCCGCAGCCCGAAAGGCAAACCCGGCGTCGAACGCTGTGTCCCCTACGTGAGATCGAACTTCTTCGCCGAAGAACAGTTCCGAGACCTGTCCGACTGTCGCGCACGGGCAGCGCGCTGGTGCGCGCAGACGCGATCCACGGCACCACCCGGCTGCCCGGTCGAGGTGTTCGATGCCGACGAGTTGCCCGCCTTGAAGCCGTTGTCCGAGAAGCCGTTCGACATCTCGACCTGGGCTCATCCCCGGGTCGGGCCCGATCGGCATGTCAAGATTTTCCACGCCCTCTACAGCGTTCCGGGCGAACTCGTGGGCCAGCCTCGATGCCCGAGTGGATGTGTCCACGGTGAAATGTATGCTGACCTGAACATGATGCAGCGCAGAGCATCCGGACACGGCGAGCATGTCGCAGTCTATGCCGCCGCCGTGCTCGAGCATCCGTCGCCCTGGGCGAAGATGCGAGGTCTATCGGTTTCTCGGACTGGTGCGTCGCTATGGTCCGGCCGCGGTCGAGGATGCCTGCCGCCGCGCCCTGGATGCGGAGGTCGTCGACGTCGGCGTCATGGAGCGCATGCTCGCCCGCGGCGCCGCCTCGTCGTCGTCGAACCGCATCTCCAGGAAGTCGTGGTGCGGCCTCGCCATGGGCCCGGTAGGCGTCGGAAAAACATTCCTGGCCAACGCATTAGGACATATTGAGGGAAAGGTAACGTTTGCGAGGGTGGGTCGGTCTCGAGTACGAATGTCGGGTGGTCGATGATCTGAGGGTGGACATGCGGAAGCTCCCGCCGAGGGAGCAGGAGGCGGTGCGCCGACGTGTGGTCGGCGCGCTGCGGGACGGCATGTCGGGTGCGGAGGCCGTACGGGTATTCGGGGTGTCGGAGAACTCGATCCGGAACTGGAAGGCCCGCTACGCGTTCGGTGGCGTGGAGGGTTTGGAGTCTGGTCGTGGTGGCCGTAAGAGCGGTGAGCAGCGGAAACTGACTGCGTCGCAGGAGGCGGCGTTGATCGGGGCGATCGTCGATTTCGAGCCCGAGCAGTTGGGGTTGGGGTTGGGTGGAAAGTTGTGGACGCGGCGCCGTGTCACGCAGCTGGCACGCCAGTTGTTCGGGGTGTCGTTCACCGATCAGGGTATGGGGGTCGTGTTGCGGCGCAACGGGTTGTCGTTCCAGCGGCCCGACCGTCGTGCGATCGAGGCCGACCCCGAGGCTATGGCCGAGTGGGTGGCGTTCACCTATCCCGCGCTGGTGAAACGAGCGAAAGCCGAGGACGCGGCGATCGTGTTCGCTGACCAGGTCGGGATACGCTCGGATCATCTGTCGGGGTCGACGTGGGGCTGGGTGGGTGAGACACCCACGGTGACGCGGACGGGGAAACGGTTCTCCCTCAACGCGATGTCGGCGATCTCGACCCGTGGTGACATGCGGTTCACGGTGTTCGCGGGCCGGTTCGACACGAACGAGTTCCTCACCTTCTGCATGCGGTTGATCAGCGGCTACGACCGCAAGATCCACCTCGTCGTGGACGGGCATCCCGTCCACCGGTCGAAAGCGGCCAAGGCGTGGATGTTGAGCATGCCGCCGAGATCGAGTTGCACCATCTACCCGCCTACGCCCCGCACCTGAACCCCGACGAACTGGTCAACGCCGACCTGAAACGCGCCCTGGCCGACAAAACCATCACCACCCACGGCCAGATGGAACTCGCGGTCCGGTCGTTCTTCCGGCGGGTCCAGAAGCTGCCCGACCATGTCCTGGGCTACTTCGGGGGGCCACACACCATTTACGCTTCAACCGTTTGATTTCTGGTCAATATCACGGTCCGCCGCAACTACACCGTCCACACCGAACGCGCCGACAAACTGTTCGAACGCCTACGCGGCGCGCGCCTGGACGGCGGCTACGAAGACGAGATGCGCAAACTCCACCGCACGGCCTCCACCCGAAATCCTGACCATGATGGCCGACTCGCTGCTGGCCCGCTCGGCTATGTTGCTGGAGCGCAGATCGTTCCCCGAGCGCACCGGCATCGCCGATGTCGTGTACACAACTCACCGAAGATTTGACGTGAGTTTCTCTCTGTCGCAAGAATAATTACTGACGGGCTTTGTTCAAGATCAACCTGGGGCAGCCACGAAATCGCCGGTCGATACTCCAGATGCCTCGCGGTAGCCGCAACGTCGGCACGGGCCCGTGGGATCGGCTTGCCGGTGTCGATCGACACCGGCACGGCAAATTGCTTTCGCATGTGCGGACTGGATTCACGCAAAGTCCTTCGTGTCATTGAGGATACTTCACACTAGCGCGTGCAATAGAGGCTACTTCACACTAGCGCGTGCAATTGAGGATACTTCACACTAGCGCGTGCAATTGAGGATACTTCATACTGTCGCGGTACCGCTTCAACTTTGGAGGAAGTATGTCGTTATACCCGGCGAGACGTCGCATGCCGACCCTGCCGACGTTCGGCGCGCCGTGGCGCGCACGCTTGAGAAAGATCGCCGTAGGGCGTCATCTGGTGATCGCGGCGGCGCTCATGGGCGGAGTACTCGTTGCGCCCACTCAGGCGGTGGCAGAGGCGCCGGTGTCCTCGGGCCCGGGCTGTGTCGAGCCTCAGCAGGCCACCTTCGCCGGCGGTGCGACCGCGCCGTGGCAGGCCTGCAGCTCGCCCACCGGCGTCATCGGCATCGAGGGCGGCAATAGCATCAACAGCCGGGGAACGATCTTCATGGGGGTTTCGGTCAAGGACGCGGAGGGTCGCGGTGGTATCGTGCGGTCCCGTGACGGGGGCGAGTCCTGGCAGCGGGTGGCGCTGCCACCCCCGCTGCAGGACCTCATCGGTTCCCTGCGGGTGGACCCGGCGACGGACCGGCTCTTCTACGTCAGCATCGGCCCGAGCTTGACGCAGCTGGTGCCGAACCAGATCGGCTACAGCGATGACGACGGGGACACCTGGCACATCACCCAGGTCGGCGGGCATCCGTCGGAGGGGGATCCCATCTTCACCATCGGTGATGTCCATCAGATGTACATGGGCTCGCCTCCAGCGGGTGTTCAGACCTCGGGTTACCCCAACGTGGTCTACTACTGCGCCTTGACCCCGATTCCGAGCTTCGGGCCGTTCACCAAGTGCTGGCGATCCCTCGATGGTGGTGACAGCTACCAGCCCACCTCGCCGGTGGGGAACTTCAGCCAGCTCGACTGCGACTGGGCCGCGAAGGTGCCCGGGGTGCCGGGCGGCGATACCCAGTTCCTCCCAGACGGGTCGGTGACGGCGCAGTTGCCGTTCGTCACCCCGATGCGAGGGGTCGTCGCCTCGGACGGCACGGTATACCAGCCGATGAACGCGTGCGGTGCGTACATGGTGGGGGTCAGCAAGGACGCGGGCGCGACGTTTACTTGGTCGAGGGTTCCCGACGCGCGCATCGATATGAACACGGGGGTTTTCGCCGACCAGCAGGCGAACTTCCCGGGCTGCGCCGACACTATCGCCTTCGCCGGCTGCCCCGAGGTGTTCAAGGGCTACGGTTCCGACAACCTGACCATGGACGACAACGGCACGCTCTACTTCATCCACAGCAACCCGCAACTGTTGCTGTCGGTGTCCAAAGACGGCGGACAGTCCTGGACACAGCCCGAGACGCTGTCGGCGCCGGGGATCAGCACGACGGTGTTCACCTCCGTCGTCGCACGGGGAGACGGCGAACTCGGACTGGCCTACCTCGGTAACAGCGAGGGCAGCCCCGCCTGGCACGGCTACATGGCCGTGGTCAAGAACGCCGACGAGCCGAGCCGCACCATCGCCACGGCATCGATCAGCAACCCCGACAATCCGCTGAACCCCTACCGGTGCTGCGGCTCGTCATCGGGGCAGAACTTGGACGGGTCGAGCACTTTCTACAACCTGCACGAGTACGGCGGGGTCAGCTTCGCACCGGACGGTAGCCTGTGGGCCACCTTCTTCCGCGACACCACCCGCGACCCCAACAACAAGACGTTCGCGCTCTACGAGATCACCGGCGGCCACATGTACCCGGCCGCGGGCTAGATTCTGTCTCGAAGTGAGTGATGGGGGGCCGCGGGCTTCGTCCCTGTCGAATCCACCCGGCACAGCACGATCGAGTTCAACGG